>NZ_BAFQ01000149.1 GCF_000308375.1 Nocardia aobensis NBRC 100429
CTCGCGGAGTACCGCGCGAATCCGGATATCGACTTCATCGTCTGCTTCTTCCACCACTGCGCGTACTCGACCACCGATTCCCATGCCAGCGACGGCGGTCTGCGTGATGCCTGGTGCGCGCTGTTCGACCGCTATCAGGTCGATCTGGTGCTGCAGGGGCACAACCACATCTTCGAGCGCACCGACCCGATCCGCGGCGGCCGCCCGACCAAGGCGGCGGGCGACAATTCGATCGTCTACCCGGATGCGGACGGCACCGTCTACTACACCGTGGGCGGCGGCGGCCGTCCCCGCTACGGCTTCCAGCCCGGCTCCCCGGAGACCTACCGCGGCCACGAGGTGCCCGACACCGCGGTGCCCAACAGCTACGTGTGGACGCCGGCGGGCACCAAACAGGACGAGGCCGCGCCCTGGTCGCGGGTGCGCTTCCGCAACTACTCGTTCATCCGGGTCGATGTGCGACCCGGATTCTTCGCCAGCGAGATGGATGTGGTGGCCGTCGACGAGTACGGCCGCGAATTCGACAAGGTGACCTATCGCCGGCAGGTGGGCCGCTGACCCGCGACACGGGCCGGGTCAAGCCGTCGGCCCACTGAGTCGTCCCGCAGGGCCGCTGACCGGGCCGCCGGCCCACCACACCGCGACCGGCGGCCACCATGGCGGTCATGCGTTTCCATTTCGCCGAGGCGGGCGGGGACCCCGTGCACTGGGTGGACCTCGCCCGAGCCGCGGAACGGGCCGGTTTCACCGGCATCTGCCTGGCGGACAGCCTGGCCTATCCGCGCGACGGTGACCCGCGCTACCCCTACACCGCCGACGGGCGGCGAGAGTTCCTGCGCGGCAAGCCCTTTGCGGAGCCGATGATCGCCGCCACCGCGATCACCACAGCCACGACCACACTGCGGGTCACACCGTTCGTGCTGAAATTGCCGGTGCGCCCGCCCGTCCTGGTGGCCAAACAGGCCGCGACGCTGGCGGTGCTCAGCGGCGACCGGCTGTCGCTGGGCGTCGGAATCAGCCCGTGGCCACAGGATTTCACCATGATGGGCGTGCCGTTCGAGCGGCGCGGCGCACGCCTGGACGAGGGTATCGACATCGTGCGCGGCCTGTGCGGGGGCGGTGAATTCGCCTATCGCGGGCGGATCTACGACCTGCCCGCCGTGGAGATCACTCCGGTCCCCACCACGCCGATTCCGATCCTCGTCGGCGGGCACAGCGAGGCCGCGCTGCGGCGTGCGGTCCGACGCGGCGACGGGTGGATGCACGCGGGCGGCGATCACGGTGAGCTGGTCGCACTCCTGGGTCGCCTGGCCGAATTGCGTTCGGAATACGAGACATCCGCGTCGACGCGAACCTCCGAATTCCAGATCCACGTGGTGGCGCGCGACCCCTTCGACACCGAGGCTATCGCACAGTTGGCCGCCTCGGGTGTCACCGATGTGATCGTCGGATTCCGCAGCGTCTACGACGCCGCGCCGGATACCCGCGGCCTCGCCGAGAAGGTCGATGCGATCACCCGCTACGGCGAGACCGTCATCGCCGCGCACCGATAGGAGAACCATGGCCGACCATCCGGCTCGCGCGGCGGGACTGGCATCCCAGCACGCCGTCCGCACCAAGGACCGCACCACCTGGCTGAATCTGTTCGCCCCGGACGCGGTGGTGGAGGATCCGATCGGCCGATCGCCGTACGACCCCGCCGGGAACGGCCACCGCGGCCGCGACGCCATCGCCGCGTTCTGGGACACCGCCATCGCCGAGAGCGATATCGCGTTCCGGATGCGCGACTCCTACGCCTGCGGCGCCGAGGTCGCCTTCGTCGGCACCATCACCAGCGTCCGCCGGGAGCTCACCGTCGAGGTCGACGGGGTGTTCACCTACCGGGTGGACGCCGACGGCCGCATCGCCGCCCTGCGCGCGTATTGGGAAATCGACCGGGCGCGCCGCACCACGTCCGAGCCGGGTACGGCCGGCTGACCGGAATCCGGCCTACACTCCCAGCGCCGGGGCGAAGACCGACCACGAATCGTGCAGATCGTCCTGCCAGTACACCCACGCGTGAGTGCCGTTGCGGTGTACGACGGTCGCCGGAATGCCCAGGGCGGCAAGGCGACCGGTGAGCTGTCCGGTGCACGAGTCGACGACGCTCTCCATCACGCCGCCGACCGCGACCCGGTTGGCCAGCGCGCCCGCGTTGCCGCCGATCGAGGGATCGGCGAGGGTGTCGTGCACGCCGGGCACCCCGTTGCCCGAGGAGATGTATAGGGCCGTTCCGCGCAACCGATCGGCGTTCACCACGGGATCGTGAGCGGCCCAGGCCGGATCACCCGGCACCCCCCACATATTCCCGGCATTCGCCCCGAAGACACCGAGCTGCGAATACACGTACGCCTGCGGAATCGGGCCGTTGGTCAGCGGGCAACCGCTGTAGGCGCCGACCGCCTGGTACAGGCCCGGCGCGCCGATCGCCAGATCGAGTGCGGAGGTCGCCGACATCGAGGTGCCCGCGACGGCATTGCGGCCCGTCATCTGGAACCGCGAGTTCAGCAGCGGCGGCAGCTCCTGGGTCAGGAACGTGGTCCACTCGTTGCGGCCCAGCACCGGATCGTCGGACTTCCAGTCGGTGTAGTAGCTGGCCCGTCCGCCCATCGGGACGATCACATTCACCGGTTTGTCGGCGAAGAATTGCGCGACGTCGGTGCGGTTGGTCCACGGCCCGCCGTCCTCACCGCCGTCGACGGCGTTGAGCAGATACAGCGCCGGCGCCGCGAAATCCGGATGCGACATCCACACGGTGATCTGCTTGTTCATCGCCGGGGAATAGACCACCACCGAATATTGGCGACCGCCCAGCGGATGGACGTCGACGATGGCGGGCCCGCCGGGATCTGCCGAGGCTACCGCGGGCACAATCGCGGCAATCGAGGCGAAGGCGGCGAACAGGACAGCAAAACAGCGCGGGAGCCGGTGCATACGCGGAGTATTCCACCCTGTCGCGATCCCCGCAGCACACTCGGCGGGTGTGTCCACCGGGAGACCGGGCCGTCCGCATCCTGCGGGCTATCCAACCGCGTGGCTGCCACGGCCCGGCCACTCCGACGTCACCACCGGGAAGGTCCGGTGGTGACGTCCGCGGAAGCGGCTCAGTGCGCGGCGACGGCGGCGCGGATCGCGGCGATATCGATCTTCGACATGGTCTGCAGCGCGGCGCCGGCCGCAGCCGCGTGCGCGCCGCCCATCAACGCCGGCAGTTCGGCCGGCACGACCTGCCAGGACAGGCCGTAGCGGTCGGTCAGCCAGCCGCACGGCCCCGGCTTGCCGCCCGCGGTCAGCGCCGCCCACAGCCGGTCCACCTCGTCCTGCCCGTCGACCACCAGTTGAACGGAGGCGGCATCGGTGAAGGGATGGCCGGGTCCGCCGTTCATCAGCGTGAGCGCGTGTCCGGCCAGATCGACCTGCACGATGAAGGCCGATCCGTCGGGGTTACGGGTGATTCCGGTGATGCGGGCGCCGGGAATGTGCTCGGTATAGAACCGGGCGGCTTCCTCGGCGGAACTGTCGAACCAGAGGAAGGTGCTGATGTCGGTCATGATCGCTCCTGGGGTGTGTTTCCGACTCGCTGTCACCCCTTGGTCGAGGCCGATCTCGCACATTCGACACAGTTCGCGAATTTTCTCGGGATTTTTTCGCCGGCCTATTCGGCGGCGAGACGATCCAGTGCCGCCCGGCTCGCTTCGTCGGCGGCACGGTAGATGATCAGCCGCTGATCCGGGTCCTGCAGCGGCATCAGCGCTTCGTAGGCGACGGTGACCGCACCCACTCGCGGATGATGCATCGTCTTGCGCCCACGGCCCTGCACCCGCACATCTCTGCGCTCCCACAGTTCGGCGAATTCGGCACTGCACGTGCGGAATTCGTCGATCAGCTCGGCCAGGACGCGGTCGTCGGGATGGGCGGCCCAGGCGGCACGCAGGCCGGCGATCCCCTCCCGCACGGTCCGCTCGCGATCGGCGTAGAAGTTGCCCATCCCCGGATAGAGCAGGCACAGCCACATGGAGTTGCGCTGCCGGGGCGGCAGCGTGTCGAAATCCAGTAGCAGTCGCGACATCTCGCGGTTCCAGGCCAGGATGTCGTAGCGGTGGTTGAGCACCATCGCCGGTATCGGCGCCAGATCCGCGACCAGCCGGACCAGCTCCGGTGAGGCCGTGGTCGCCGGTTTGCCGTCGTCCGGTGGCCGCTGCCGGGCCAGATCGAACAGGTAGATGCGTTCGTCCGGTGCCAGGCGCAGGGCCTGCGCGAGCGCGTCGAGAACTTCCGGTGAGGGCCGCAAACCACGCCCCTGCTCCAGCCGCACGATGTAGTCGGTGCTCACGCCGGCCAGCTCGGCGACCTCCTCGCGGCGCAGTCCCGGGGTGCGGCGGGAACGGCGGCGCAGCGGCAGGCCGAAATCGCCGGGATCCAGTCGTTCGCGCCGGGTGCGCAGAAAGGCCCCCAGTTCCTGTGTCACTTCCACCGTGCCGGTCATCGCTGTCGATCCTACGACGAGGCTGGTACCGGCGATCCCAGGAAAAACCTTCCCTTACCGCGTTCGTCCCGGCCGCGCAGACTTGCCGTCGAGATCGAATCCACACAGGAGGAAGATATGGCGCTCACTCTCGACACCTATCGGCTGCTCGGCCGGTCCGGGCTGCGGGTCTCCCCGCTGGCGCTGGGCACCATGACCTTCGGGGCCGACTGGGGCTGGGGCGCCGAGCGGGACGAGGCGCGCAAACTGTTCGACGACTACGTCTCGCGCGGCGGCAATTTCATCGATACCGCCAGCGTCTACACCAACGGCAGTTCCGAGCGCATGCTCGGCGAATTCACGCGCGACGATCGCGAAAGCCTGGTTCTGGCAACGAAATACACCATGCTGCGGCGGCCCGGTGACCCGAACTCCGGTGGCAACAACCGCAAGTCGATGTTCGCCTCCGTGGAGGCCAGCCTGCGCAATCTGAACACCGACTACATCGACCTGCTGTACCTGCACGCCTGGGACTTCACCACGCCCGTCGAGGAGGTGCTGCGCGGGATGGACGACCTGGTCCGGCAGGGCAAGGTGCTCTACGTCGCCATCTCCGACACCCCGGCCTGGCAGGTCGCCCGCATGCAGACCATCGCCGACCTGCGCGGCTGGTCTCCGCTGGTGGCGCTGCAGGTGGAATACAGCCTGATCGAACGCACCGTGGAACACGACCTGTTCCCGATGGCGCGGGAACTCGGGCTCGGCGTGATTCCGTGGTCGCCGCTCGGCAGCGGCGTGCTGACCGGCAAATACACCACCGCCGATCTGGACGCCTCGGCGGCGGGATCGCCGGAGGGCAGTCGTAAGAACGTGGCGCTGGCCAACGGTTCGCTCACCGAGCGGGGCCTCGCGATCGCCGAGGTGGTGAAACAGGTCGCGGCGGAACTGGACCGGACACCGGCCCAGACGGCACTCGCGTGGACGCTGCGGAATCCGGCGGTGACCGCCCCCATCATCGGCGCCCGCACCCCCGCTCAGCTCGCCGACAATCTGGGGGCCCTGGATGTGGAATTCGATGCGGCGCAACTGGAACGGTTGGACGCGGCCAGTGCCGTCGAACCCGGATTCCCGCACAATATGCTCGCCCGCGAGATGACCAACACGGTGATCAACGGCGATCTGACGATCACCCCGCGCAGCTGAGCGAGACGCGCACCGGCCGGGTACCGCACCGATCTTTCACGGTGACGGTACGGACCCCGCCGGGAGCGTTCGAATCAGGCTGCGGCGGTGATGAATTCGGCCGCCGCAGTGCGGTATCGGTCGGCCAGCAGGCGCACCACCGCCGGATGCATGCCGAGCGGCTCGGCGACTCCGTCGGCACCCACCTCGCGCAGGCGCTGATGGAACAGTCCGTGCGCCAGCAGATACGAGGCGACGAACACCCGCTCGGCACCGGACTTCCGCAGGGCGGCAACGACATCCGGCACCCGCGGCTCGCCGGTCGCGATATAGGCCGTGCGAACCGCGACGTCCAGCTCCTGCGCCAGCATGGCCGTCGCCTGCCGCACATCGTGGCGCGCACGCGCGTCGGAGGATCCGGCCGCGGCGACGACCACCGCATCGCCGGGACGCATACCGGCCTCGTGCAAACGCATCCGCATCACCCGCGCCAGCATCGGGTCCGGGCCCATGGCCGGGGTCACCACCACATCCGGATGCCCGCTGTCCCGGACTTCGCGAGGGACATCCTGGTAGACGTGGTAACCGGAGGCGAGAAAGGCCGGAACCACCACGGCCGGAATGCCTTTCAGCTCGCGCAGCACCTCGGCGGGAGTCGGGCCGAGCACGTCGACGAAAGCGGTCCGTACCGGCACGTCGGCGCCGGTACCTCCCATTTCCGCACGCACCGCATCGGCCAGCGCGGCGATCATCCCCACCCCGGTGGCACTGCGGGTGCCGTGCGCCACCAGCACCAGCGCGGGGGCGGTCACCAGACCCCCGCCATGGGCGCGGGTCGCTGCGGACGCAGCGACGGGGCGTACCCGCCGGGCGGGCGGGCGTTGTTGTCCACGCATTCGGCGGGGTCGAGAGCGAGCCGATAGCCGCGCTTGACCACCGTCTGAATCGCCTTCGGTGTGCCGAGACCCGCACGCAGCCGGGCGATTCCGGTCTCCACGGCATGGGTGTCGTCCCCGCCGCCGGGCAGCGCCGCGAGCAGATCCTCCCGGGACACGACCCGGCCGGGCTGGCGGGCCAGCGCCCGCATCAACGCCATCGGCGCGGGAGCGAGCTGACGCACCGAACCGTCGACCACGACACAGCCGCCGCGCACGCTCAATTCGTGCCCGGCGGCGTGAATCCGGTTGGCGCGGCGAGGAAGTTCCTCGGCGACGTGGCGAGCCAGCGCACCGAGTCGCGCGCGGCCCGGCATGGACGTCGGCACCCCGAGTTCCTCCAGCGGTGCGGCGGTGATCGGGCCGACGCAGGCCGGCAGTACCCGGGAACGCATCGCCTGCAGGACGCCCTCGAGCAGCCCGGTTTCCTTCGCCCGCATCAGCATCGAGGCCACCGCGGGTGCGCTGGTGAACGTGACGCAGTCCAGCGCGGAGGTGACCACGCCCTCGATCAGGCGGTCCATCGGCACACGATCGTCCGGCGGCACCCAGCGGTACACCGGCACCGGCACGACGTCGGCGCCGGCGCAGCGCAACACCTCACAGAAGTCGGGTACCGGCTCCCATTCGGTGGTCGCACCGTGCAACTGCACCGCGATGCGCACACCCTCGACCCCTGCCGCCAGCAGGTGATCGAGCACCTCGGCGGACGATTCGGAGGCCGGCGACCATTCCTCGCGCAGTTCGGCGGCCCGGATGGCGCCCTTGGCCTTGGGGCCACGGGCCAGCATGCGCGTGGAAGCCAAAGTGTCCCGGAGGTTTTCGGCCAGGCCCCACCCCTCCGCCGCTTCCATCCAGCCGCGGAAGCCGATGCCGGTGGTGGCGACGGCGATCTGTGGCGGATCGGCGACCAACTGCCGGGTCACCCGCTCCAGTTCGGTGTCGTCGGACAGGGGGATGATGCGAATCGCCGGGGCGGAAACGATATTCGCGCCTCGGCGACTCAACAGCGTGGCCAGTTCGTCGGCCCGGCGGGCGGCTGTCACACCGATGGTGAAGCCGTCCAGGGGTTTCAATTCGGTGGGTCGCGCTTCGCTCACGGTGTACCGCCGTACTGGACCGGTTCGTTGGTCACCGCGACGACCCCGTCGACGACGCGCACGCCGTAGACGGGCAGTGCGACCGAGTCGTCGTCCAGGCAGCGGCCGTCCAGCAGCGAGAACGACTGCTTCAGCAGCGGCGAGGCGACGACCGGCACACCGGCGCGGTCACCGACGATGCCGCGGGACATGACCGCCGCCCGCCCGAACGGATCGATATTGCCGACGGCGTAGAGCGTGCCGTCGGGCAGCAGGAAGAGCGCGGCCTGCCGTCCGCCCCTCAGCAGTACCGCCACGCCGCGGCCGGGAATCAGATAATCGAGCCGGCAGGCCGAGGTCCAGCCGGTGGTGGTTGCCGGTGCGAAGCCGGGTGTGTCGATAACGGTCATCGGTAATCTCCTCCGAACGCCTTACCTAATAGGTACCGGTGTCCTGTTTCCGCACGATTACGTGGCTATTTCCCGGGCGTGGCAGTTGCGGCCGGCATGGCCGGAAGTTCGGGCAGGCCGAGCAGAACCGGCGTCTTGCGTTCCCCGCTCTCGTCGAAGGCGATCGTGGGATCGGCCTCCTCCGGCGCGTTGACGAAGGTGACGAAGCGCGAGAGCTTCGCGGGATCCTCCAGCACAGCGGCCCATTCGTCCTTGTAACCGGCGACGTGGCGGGCCATGCTCTCCTCCAGATCGGCGGCGATGCCGAGGGAGTCCTCGCAGACGACCTGCTTCAGGTGTTCGATACCACCCTCGAGTGCTTCCTGCCACGGCGCGGTGCGCTGCAGCCGGTCCGCGGTGCGGATGTAGAACATCAGATAGCGGTCGATGTAGCGGATCAACGTCTCGTCGTCGAGGTCACCGGCCAGCAGCACCGCGTGCTTCGGAGTCAGGCCGCCGTTGCCGCCGACGTAGAGGTTCCAGCCGTTCTCGGTGGCGATGACGCCGACGTCCTTACCGCGCGCTTCGGCGCATTCGCGGGCACAGCCCGAGACCGCCAGCTTCAGCTTGTGCGGCGAGCGAAGTCCCCGGTAGCGCTTCTCCAGCAGCACCGCCATGCCGACCGAATCCTGCTGGCCGTAGCGGCACCAGGTCGAGCCCACGCAGCTCTTCACGGTGCGCAGCGATTTGCCGTAGGCGTGGCCGGATTCCATCCCCTTGTCGACCAGTCGCTGCCAGATCTGCGGCAGCTGCTCGACCCGCGCACCGAACAGGTCGATGCGCTGACCGCCGGTGACCTTGACGTAGAGGCCGAAATCCTTGGCGATCTGGCCGATTTCGATCAGCTGCTCGGGCGTCACCTCACCGCCGGGCATCCGCGGCACCACCGAATAGGTGCCGTTCTTCTGCAGGTTGGCCAGGAAGTGGTCGTTGGTGTCCTGCAGTGCGGACTGCTCACCGTCGAGGATGTGGTCGCTCGAGGTCGAGGCCAGGATGGAGGCAACGGTCGGCTTGCAGATATCGCAGCCGATTCCGGTGCCGTGCTTGGCGATCAGTTCCGAGAAGGTGCGGATGCCGGTCACCCGCACGATCTCGAACAGTTCGGACCGAGACTGGGTGAAGTGCTCGCACAGCGCCTTCGACATCTCCACGCCGGACTGCTCGAGCAGCTTCTTGATCATGGGAACGCAACCGCCGCAGGAGGTTCCGGCGGAGGTGCAGCTCTTGACGCCGGCGATATCGCAGGCGCCTTCGTGAACAGCTCCGACGATGGCCCCTTTGGACACGTTGTTGCAGGAGCAGATCTGCGCCTCGTCGGGCAGGGCGTCCGCGCCCAGTTCGGCGCCCGCGGGCGAGATCAGCGCGGCCGGTTCGGCGGGCAGTTCGCTGCCGACCAGCGGGCGCAGCGCCGCGTACTGCGAGGCGTCGCCGACCAGGATGCCGCCCAGCAGCGTCTTCGCATCGTCGGAGATCACCAGTTTGGCGTAGGTGCCCTTGGCGGCGTCGTGCAGCACCACCGATAGCGCGCCCTCGGTGGTGGCGTGTGCGTCCCCGAAACTGGCCACGTCCACACCGAGCAGCTTCAGCTTGGTCGATAGGTCGGCGCCCGGGAATTCGCCGGCTCCGCCGACCAGCCGGTCCGCGACGATCTCGGCGGTGGTGTAGCCGGGGGCGACCAGGCCATAGCAGGTGCCCTCCACGGCCGCCACCTCGCCGACGGCGTAGATGTGCGGATCGGAGGTGACCATGCCGAGGTCGGTGAGCGCACCACCGCGCGGCCCGATCTCCAGTCCGGCGTCGCGGGCGATCTGATCGCGCGGGCGCACGCCGGCGGAGAAGACCACCAGCGAGGCGTCGATCACCGACTCGTCGGACAGCGAAACCCGCAGGCCCGCACCGTCTTCGGCGGGTTCGATGGCCGAGGTGCCGACGCCGGTGTGCACGTGCAGGCCCAGATCGGTGACCAGCTTCTCCAGGATCGCGCCGCCGCCCTCGTCGACCTGCACCGGCATCAGCCGCGGCGCGAACTCGACGACGTGCGGCGTCATTCCCATGAGCCGCAGGGCATTCGCCGCCTCCAGGCCGAGGAGACCGCCGCCGACGACGACGCCGACCGCACCGGGGCCCGCGTTCTGCGCGGCGGTCCGGATGCCGTCGAGGTCCTCGAGGGTGCGGTAGACGAAACATTCGGGACGGTCGTGTCCCGGCACCGGCGGCACGAAGGCATACGACCCGGTCGCGAGAACCAGTGCGTCGTAACCGATCACGTCGCCGGAGGAGGTGGTCACCTTGCGGGCGGCGCGGTCGATCTCGTCGGCGCGCACGCCGAGGCGCAGATCCACCAGCGCGTCGCCGGCGTACTCGTTACCGGGCAGGGCGAGCGCGCTCTTGTCCCAGGCGCCGACGTAGGACGACAGGCCGACGCGGTCGTAGGCGGCCTGGTCCTCTTCGCTCAGCACGACGACCTGCCATTGCCCGGCCTCGTCGCGGGAGCGCAGCGCCTCCACGAACCGGTGCCCGACCATGCCGTGGCCGACGACCACCACGGTCTTGCGCTGCGTGGGTTCGACTGTCGTGTTCATGACTGTCCTCCGATGCTTTCCGATGGTCAGGCGCGAGCCGAGGTGGTGGACTGGGTGGAATCGGATTCGGGCGACCGTTCGGCCTCGAGCACCAGGGCTTCGGCCTGGGCGACGACACCGGATTCGATACGCGCCGAACGCATTCCGGGCCGCCGCAGGAAGATCGACCAGACGACGATCGCGCAGACGACGTAGAAGCCCAGGAACACCCAGAAAGCGGTGGTCGCGGAGTTGGTGGAGGCGTAGGAGGAGCGCAGCACCAGGTTGATGGCCACACCACCCAGGGCGCCGATCGCGCCGACGAAACCGATCAGCGCGCCCGAGGTGTTGCGCGACCAGGCGGCCTGCTCCCCGGCGCTCACCGGCAGGCTCTTGGACTTCGCGTCGAATACCGACGGGATGATCTTGGTGACCGACCCGTTGCCGATTCCCGAGAGCACGAACAGGGCGATGAATCCGCAGACCAGGGCGACCATGGTCGCCCCCGAGGCCACGCCGCCGTTGTGGTCGGCGGCCACACTCGACACCGCGACCACGACCGCCGCGACCATCATTCCGGCGAACCCGGCCAGCGTGACGCGGCTGCCGCCGAAGCGGTCGGCCATCTTGCCGCCGTAGGGGCGGGCCAGCGAACCCAACAGCGGGCCGATGAAGGCGATCTGCGCGGCGTGCAGACTCGCCTGAGCGGCCGAATCACCGCCGGCCTTGAAGCCGATCTGCAGAATCTGGCCGAAGGCGAAGCTGAAGCCGATGAACGAGCCGAACGTGCCGATGTAGAGGAAGGCGATCGCCCAGGACTGCGGGACCTTCAGCGACTCCAGCATGTAGGACAGATCGGCCTTCTGGTTGCGCAGATTGTCCATGTAGAGCGCGGCGCCGAGACCGGCGACCGCGATGAACGCCAGGTAGACCAGGCAGACCACCGATGCGTAGGAGTTGCCGAGCGTGGCGATCACCAGCAGGCCGATCAGCTGGATCACCGGGACGCCGATATTGCCGCCGCCGGCGTTCATACCCAGCGCCCAGCCCTTGAGCCGCTGCGGGTAGAAGGCGTTGATATTGGTCATCGAGGAGGCGAAGTTGCCGCCGCCCAGGCCGGCGAACGCCGCCACCACCATGAACGTGGTGTAGGAGGTGCCCGGCTGGTTGATGAAATACAGCGTCAGCAGCGTCGGGATCAACAGCATCAGGGCGCTGAAGATCGTCCAGTTGCGGCCGCCGAAGCGTGCGGTGGCGACGGTGTAGGGAATGCGCAGGATGCCGCCGACCAGGGTCGGCATGGCGACCAGGAAGAACTTCCCGGCGGCGTCGATGCCGAACTTGTCCGTCGGCATGAACAGCACCATCACTGACCAGATCGACCACACCGAGAATCCGACATGTTCGGCGACGACCGACCAGATCAGATTGCGACGGGCGATCTTCTTGCCGCCGGCCTCCCAGGCCGCGACATCCTCGGCATCCCATTGCTCGATGTCGTGGTTACGCGTCAGCGTGCTCAACAGGGCCTCCTGAAATCCGGTTGGCCCCAAGGTAGAAAACGGGTATTGCCGCGATGCTGCGCCACATGACGCAGAAATCAACGGTTGCTCACGTATTCGGCGACTTCCCGGTGAGAACCGGGACTTTGTTTCGCCCATATGACACAACGGTTTCCGTGCGTCACAAAGTGCCGACGCTCACGCGATGAGTCGGTGAGATCGCTGGCGGCGAGTGGGCCGGGCCACATTACGCGCCCGTCGGCTCACATCATGGCCACAAGCTCACCGCGGCGCAACCCGAGCGGTGAAATAGCCGAGAGGTCGCGCCGCGGACAGCGATCAGTGCCAGGTGTCCTCGAGCATGCGCGGCTTGCACGCCTGCCAGGCGCCGGCCACCAGCACCAGTACGGCAACCGCCAGCAGGGCGAAGGGCGCGCCCCAGCCGCCGACCGCACTGTGCAACACACCGAACAGCAGCGGACCGACGCAGGCGACGGTGTAGCCGACGCCCTGCGTGAAGCCCGACAGCGCCGCTGAACCGGCTTGGGTGCGGGTGCGCAGATTGATCAGCGTGAGCGCCATCGGGAAGGTGCTCGGCCCCAGCCCCAGCAGCAGCACCCACAGCCACGGTGCGCTCATCGGGGCGATCAGCAGACCGGCGAAGGCCGCGAAAAACGCTATCGCGCAGCCGATCACGACGGGGAACGGATTGCCGATGCGGGCGGTGAACGACGGTGCGGTCAACGCGGCCGCCAAGCCCATGAAGGAGAAGAAGGCGACCATCGTGCCGCCGAAGCTCGCGTCGGCGCCCGCGTCGGCGAAGAGTTTGGGCAGCCAGGTGAACATCGAGTAGGTGACCAGCGAGGTCATGCCGAACATCGCGGCCATCCCCCACGCCAGCGGCGACCGCCGGATATTGCCCGCGCGCGCGGGCTGTTCGCCCGGCACCTCGGCCACCGCGGTGGTGTCCGCGCGATCGTGACCACGCCGCCCCCGCAGCACACCCAGCCACGGCACCGCCGCAGCGAACCCGAGCAGCGCCCACAGCCCGAGCGAGACCCGCCAGCCGGCCGCATCGGCCACCGGGACCGCGATCAGCGCCGGCACCACGGTGCCGATCTGCACCATCGTGATGTACACCGAACTCAGCACCGCCAGGCGATCGGCGAAATATCGCTTGACCAGGGGCGGAATCACGACATTGCCGATTCCCATACCGGCCAGCGCCAGCGCGGACAGGCTCAGCAGCTCCCAGGTGTCGGGCACCAGCGCCCGGGTGAGCTGCCCGGCCCCGGCCATGCACATGGCGACCAGTGCGGTGCGTTCCAGGCCCAGCCGGCGCACGAAGATCGGGGTGATCAACCCGGCCAGCGCGAACATGGCGGTCGGGATCATGCCGAAGACACCGACGATGGCGGTGGAATAGCCGATGTCGGCGCCGATCCGCTCGGCGAGCGGGGTGAAGGCGGTGACCGCCACGCGCAGCGTGAGCGCCGATACGACGATGGCGACGAGGACGAGGATCCGGCCCTCGGCCAGACCGCGGCGCCGGATGTCGGTGGTCGACTGCAGATTGGTAACCGTCACCGCGAAATCATAGGATGATTGGATGAAAGCGGGCAACAAATGTGAGGAGGGGTACTCTATTGGCCGTGCAACCAGTCCGGCGCACCAGCCTCATCGCTCAGGTCACCGAACAGCTGCGCGCTGAAATCCGTTCGGGGCGTTGGCCGATCGGCTCGCGCATACCGACCGAACCGGAACTCACCGAATTGACCGGCACCGGCCGCAACACCGTGCGCGAAGCGGTGCAGGCGCTCGTGCACGCCGGCATGCTCGAACGCCGGCAGGGTTCGGGCACCTACGTCATCGCCGCCTCCGATCTCGGCGGCACCCTCACCAAATACTTCGCCGACGCCGTCGAACGCGATGTGCTCGAACTGCGCCAGGCCCTCGACGTGCAGGCCGCCCGGCTGGCCGCGCTGCGCCGCGACGACAACGACGTGCAGACCCTGCTGCGCCTGCTCGACCGGCGCAGCCAGGCCTGGGATACCGACAGCACCGCGGCGATCGACGCGGACGTGGCGCTGCACCGCGCCATCGTCGCCGCCAGCCACAACACCGTCTACCTCGAGTTCTACGATTCGCTGCTGCCCGTGATCGAGGACGTGATTCGTTCTCGCACAACAAAATACGGCAACCAGTATCACGACGAACACGCCGAGCTGGTGCATGCCGTGATCGACGGCGACGCCGACCGGGCCGCGCGCGCCGCCAACTGCTTCCTCGGCTCGCTCATCGCCGAATACCCCGAACGGTGACCGTCTCCGCCGGCAGGTAAACGATTCGTCACCGTCGTGCCGGAAGCGGGGTGAGCGAGTGTTGCTGCGAACGTCACGGAGCGTGAATCGGACGTAATTTCGCGTTCCTACCGTGGATACGACCGCCGGACCCCGACCTCCGGGTCCCCGAGATGAGGGCGGTCGCAATCCCTTCGAGAGGAACGCGCCGATGACTACCACCGACGCCGCGATATCGGCCACCGCCGCTCCCGACTTCCACCATCAGGCCCGCGGCCGCTGGCTCGAGCACTGGGAGCCGGACAACGAAACCTTCTGGGAGAACGGCGGAAAGCGCACCGCCCGTAAGAATCTCGCCTTCTCGGTCTTCTCCGAGAACCTGGGATTCAGTATCTGGGTGCTGTGGGCCAGCGTGGTCACCGCCATGGGTTCGGCGGGCTTTCATTATCTGAGCGGACCGGACGCCGTGGCCAATTCGCTGCTGCTCACCTCCACACCCACCCTCGTCGGCGCCGCGCTGCGCGTGCCCTACACCTTCGCCATTCCGAAATTCGGCGGTCGCGCGTTCACCGTGTTCAGCGCGGGCATGTTGCTGCTGCCGACGCTGGGACTCGCCTATTTCGTCAATCAGCCCGGCACGCCGTTCTGGGTGTTCATGCTGCTGGCCGCGCTCGCCGGCGTGGGTGGCGGCAATTTCTCCTCGTCGATGGCGAATATCAATTTCTTCTTTCCCGAAGGGAAGAAGGGCGCCGCGCTGGGAATCAACGCCGCGGGCGGCAATATGGGTGTCGCGCAGACTCAGCTGCTGGTGCCGCTGATCATCACCCTGGGCACCCATCTCATGGCGAAGGATCCGGCCGGTTACCGGTTCGGCATCACCCTCGCGGTGCTGGTGTGGATCCCGTTCATCCTGATCGCCATGTTCGGCGCGCTGCGGTACATGGATTCGATCACCGGCGCGAAATCCGACGGCAGTTCCTATCGGCTGGCACTGACCAACCGGCACACCTGGATCATGGCGGTGCTCTACATCGGCACCTTCGGATCGTTCATCGGCTTCTCGTTCGCCTTCCCCACCCTGCTCAAATCCACGTTCCCGGAGCTGGCGAAGATCGGCTGGATGTCCACGATCGGCAACCTCGCCTTCCTCGGCGCCTTCGTCGGATCGCTGAGCCGGCCCTTCGGCGGGTGGATCGCGGACCGATTCACCGGCGCGCGGATCACGGTCTACGTCTTCACCGGCATGGCCGGCGCCACCGCGTTGATCGTGGCCGCGCTCTCGGTGAAGAACTTTCCGCTGTACCTGATCTCGTTCCTGCTGCTGTTCGTGCTGTCGGGCATCGGCAACGGTTCCACCTACCGGATGATCCCCTCGATCTTCGGGGCCGAGGCCAAGCGCCGCGCCGCCGAATACGGCCAGGACCCGGCGACCGCGCTGGCCGCGGCCAAACGGCAGGCGGGTGCGGCGATCGGCGTCGTCGGCGCGGTCGGCGCGGCCGGCGGGTGGGTGCTGCAGCAGGCGCTGCGGGAATCCAATATCCACTTCGGCGGGATGGCACCGGCCTTCTGGGCCTACGCCGTCGCCTTCCTGGTGATGGGCGGACTCACCTGGTGGTTCTATCTGCGCTCGTCGTTCGCCGTCGAGCGGGTGCCGTCCCTGGCCCACGCGGGCGTCTAGAGCCGCGGACTCGGGAACTGCGGGCTCGCCGGTCGCATTCGATCGGCGAGCCTGCTACAGCATCAAGCGGATCATGTCGGCGGTGTGCGCCAGACCCGGAAACGCCTCCGCCGTCGAACGCGGATGCAGCGCGTGCACCGCGAGCCGGAACATGACCGCGCGCAACAACATCTGCGGCCATTCCGGTAGATCCGACCACCGCTCGAGCAGACCCGGATCCGCACCGCCCCAGGACAGCGCGTCGACCACGATGACCCCGGCCGCCCAGGACGCGGGCCGCCAGTACGGGGTGATGTCGGTGAGCCCCGGAGCCTGACCGTTGGTGAACAGCACCGTGCCGAACAGATCACCGTGCACGAGCTGCGACGGTATCCGCACCGGTTTCCGCAGCGTCGCGAGTTGCGCCAGCATATCGATGCTGTGGCGGCCGTCCGGCGTGGTCACCGGCAGCATGCCGCCGGCTTTCAGGCTGCGCAGCGGAACCGTCTCCCAGGCGGCCCGGTCGGCCGCGACGAAGACATCGACGTCGACCCACGGCGCGATCGGCTGCTGGGCCAGGAAACGCGGCCGTTCCAGCCGCGCCGTGGCGTAGTGCAGGCGCAACGACACCGACACCACCTCGTCGTGGCGCGGTTCCGGGGTGCCGTCCATATAGGTATCGGCACGCCAGCCGGACACCACGTAGCGACCGTCGGTGGCGCGCACCGGTCGCGCCAGCCGCACCCCGTCCACCTGCAGCGTTTCCCGCACCTTCGCCGACCACGCCGCCCGGGCGTGATCGGCCACCGGGCTGAGCACCACCTCTCCGCACCGCCACCCACCGTCCCAGTCGCCCAACGCGACCGGGGACACTTCGCGCAGCCCGAAAGTGGCCCGCACATGCTCCGGAGGTTCGACAGATGTCACGGCCGTACCGTAACCCCGGGAACTTGTCCACTCGAGACAACGCGCTGAGCCGCCTCCCCGGAAACTTCTGCGTACCAGTGAGTGCCGCGTCAGTCTCTGCCCGGTCCTGCGCTGGGAGCGCGGACAGTGCTGGGCGTACCCGGCGAGTTACCCATGTTCTCGCGAAATCGGTGGGCTCTGTCCCGTAGCGGAGCTACGGGACAGCATCGACGGAGTTTTGTGTCAGTAGACAGGCAGGCTCGGGTCTACCTGGTTGGCCCAGGCGACGATTCCGCCCTGGAGGTGGGTGGCGTCGGAGAATCCGGCGCGCTTGAGGGCCGCCAGTGCCTCCGCGGAGCGGATGCCGGTCTTGCAGTGCAGGACGATCGGGGTGTTCTGCGGGAGTTCGGCGAGAGCCTCGCCGGACAGGATGCGGTCCTTGGGGATCAGGGTCGCGCCGTCGATGCGGACGATGTCCCATTCCACCGGTTCGCGGACGTCGATGATGGCGACGTCCTTGCCCGCGTCGAGCATGTCCTTGAGTTCGCGGGCGGTCACCGTGGAGCCGACCGCGGCGGCCTGGCCCTCCTCGGAGACCACGCCGCAGAACGCCTCGTAGTCGATGAGCTCGGTGATGGGCTGACGCTCCGGATCGCGGCGCAGCTTGATGGTGCGGTAGTTCATGTCCAGTGCGTCGTAGACCATCAGCCGGCCGAGCAGGGTCTCCCCGATGCCGGTGATCAGCTTGATCGCCTCGGTGACCATGATCGAACCGATCGACGCGCACAGCACACCCAGCACACCACCCTCGGCGCAGGACGGGACCATGCCCGGCGGCGGCGCCTCGGGGTACAGGTCGCGGTAGTTGATGCCGCGCTTCTCACCGTTCGGACCGTCGGGGGCGTCCTCCCAGAACACCGAGACCTGGCCCTCGAACCGGTAGATCGACCCCCACACATAGGGCTTGCCGGCCAGCACGGCGGCGTCGTTGACCAGATAACGGGTGGCGAAGTTGTCGGTGCCGTCGACGATCAGGTCGTACTGCGCGAACAGATCGACCGCGTTCTCCGGCTCCAGGCGGAGCTTGTGCAGCACCACCTCGACGCCGGAATTGATCTCCAGAATCGAATCGCGCGCACTGTCGGCCTTGCTGCGGCCGATATCGGACTCGCCGTGAATGATCTGCCGTTGCAGATTCGAGGCGTCCACCTCGTCGAACTCCACGATGCCGAGCGTGCCGACACCGGCGGCGGCCAGATACAGCAGCGCCGGCGAGCCGAGACCACCGGCGCCGATCACCAGCACCTTGGCATTCTTCAGACGTTTCTGCCCGTCCATCCCGACGTCGGGAATGATCAGATGCCGGCTGTAGCGGGCGACCTCATCCCTGGTCAGCTCCGCGGCCGGTTCGACCAGTGGCGGCAGGGACTGTGGTGATGACACGTCGCAGACTCCTCGAATCGAATTCGCCGATAGGGCTGATGTGTGCAACGCGGCGAATCAGGCCGTTCTTCCCCACCATCGTGCCGCATCCGTCACCGTCGGGCGCGGGTGGGTGAGCGGTAGCGGCCGAAATCAGCCCCGCGGATACGGCCAGGGGTTGAAACGGCATTTCTTCCCGTCCATCGGCACTACGCCCTGCGGGTCCAGGGTCGCGATGTCGTTGTTACGGGTGCCGAAGGTCTGCTGCATCATCACCGGCGCCAAACCGCCGTCGATCTCGCACGGCTGGTGTTCGTGGTAGCCGATGGCGTGGCCGACCTCGTGATTGATCTGGTACTGGCGATAGGAGCCGATATCGCCCTCGAAGGCGGTGGCGCCGCGCACCCAGCGCACCTCCGAGAGCACCACGCGGCCGAGATCGGAGTTGTAGCAGGAGGAATCGATCGGAATCTCGAAACCGCAGGCCGATTTGGTGGTCTGCCGGGAGGTCAGCGAGACCCGGAAATCCGGTTCGCCGGTGTCGATGCGGCGGAATCCGAAGCGCGGGTCGTGGGTCCAGCTCTTGGGATTGGCCAGGGTCGCCTCCACCATCTTGGCGACCGAATCGTCCCCACCGAGCGAGGTGGTGTCGACACCGTTCTCGACCTCGACGGTGTAGGTGAACTGATGCTCCTGACCGGCCCCGGCCTGCGCCGACGTCCCGGGAACGATATGCCAGGTGCCCGCCGCGGTCTCCGTGAACGCCCCGCCCGCGGGGAGTGCGCCGGAGGGCGGATCGCCGGCGAACTTACCGTCGCCCTTGGGCGGTGCGCCGATGATGCCGGCCTTGCTGGTGTGCTGGCTGAGCCGGCCCAGCGCGGGAGTGGAACCGCCGGAGCTGTCGGTACCCCCCTTGACGGCGTCCACGACGACCAGCACGGTGATGATCACCAGCACCGGCAGTGCGTAGGCGCGCCAGCCGTAGGTGGAGACGAACCGGCCCAGCGCGCTCTGCTTCTTCGTATCCCGTTCCGGCCGTGGTCTATTCGCCGCATCGTGGGCACCGGTCGGATCCCATTTCGCGCGCAGCGGCTGATGGGAACGATCGCCGTGGCCGTTGCCGGAATACAGGCCGAGCGGATCATAGAATTCGGGGATTTCCGTAGGTTGCTGCCGGTCACGCCGGCCGGCGCCGACCGATTCCGCGCGCGCGGCCAGCACGCCTGCGGGGCGAGGCGAATCGGGCCCGCCGGTCGGTCTGCCCCGTTGATCGCTCACCCCAACAGATTCTCACAGGCCGTTCTGTGGCACCTACATACCTGCCGTTGACCGGCCGGGGTTGCGAGAAATCTCACGACTGTGCGAGATTTCTCACGGCACCCAGTTACTGACAGGTTGCCAATAGGTGTGGAAGGTTATTCGAATACCACAACGGCAGGAACGGGATCGGCTTCCCAGCCAGTGCACCCGACCCGCAGCGGGCTGCATCACGAACGAGTATCGTTCGTTGAATACCGTGCACATCCACGTTCCCGCCGGGAATCGACTGGGAGAACCGAAATGACTGACCTCGTGGACCGGATGACGTCCTCGCGACTGTCGTCCGAGGCCATGGCACCGAGCAAGCGCGGAACCCGCCTACCCCGGGAGGCGCGCCGTGCCCAGTTGCTCGCCGCGGCCAGCGAGGTTTTCGTGCTCCGCGGCTACCACGCCGCCGGCATGGACGAGATCTCGCAATGCGCCGGCGTCTCCAAACCCGTTCTGTACCAGCACTTTTCGAGCAAGCTCGAACTGTATCTGGCGGTCCTGCAGAACTATATCGACGCCCTGGTGTCGAGCGTGCGCCAGGCGCTGCGGTCGACCACCGACAACCGGCAGCGCGTCCGTGCCGCCGTCGCGGCGTACTTCGACTTCGTCGACCACGAAACCCAGGGTTTCCGACTGGTTTTCGAATCCGACCTGACCAGCGAGCCGCAGGTGCAGCGGCGCGTCGAACAGGCCACCGAAGCCTGTGTGGACGCCGTCTTCGACCTCGTCGCCCACGATTCCGGACTGGACCCCTACCGCGCCCGCATCCTGGCCGTGGGACTCGTGGGCGCCAGCCAGATCACCGCGCGCTACTGGCTCGAGGCGGACCGGCCGATCCCGAAGGAAGAGGCCGTCGACACCACCGTCCAGCTCTGCTGGGGTGGCCTGTCCCGCGTGCCGCTCTCCCAGCGCTGAGCGCTCCCCCGCCTCTCCGCGTACCTTGCGTACAAGTGAGGGCCGCATAGGTTTCTGCCCGGTCCTGCGTTGAGAGCGCATGCGCCTTCTGGGCGTGCCCGGCGAGTTACCCATTGTTCTCCGGAGATCAGGCAGACGTTTCGGCCCCGGCTTGCTTCGACAGCAGGCCGGGGCCTTTCGTTCATCATGCCCGCAGCTACTTCGACCGCGGGCGCCTTCTACACCGCGGCGAAACCCACGCGGCCGCTGGTGGAGGTGCCGATTTCGACGTAGGCCACCTTCGAGGCCTGGATCAGGTACTTGCGACCCTTCTCGTCCTCGAGGGTCAGCACACCACCCGAACCGCTCAGCGCGCCGGATACCAGCGCCTCGACCTCCTCGGGGGTCTGCGAGCTGGCGATCACCAATTCCCGCGGGCTATCCGAAATGCCGATCTTGACCTCCACGGCCAACCTCCTAGAGTCCAGATGGTGTCGCTGCCCAGGCTAGTGCAGCGAGGGGGCCGGCGACGATGCGCCTGCCTGTGCTGTCAGCGAACAGCCGCCGGTCCGGCGGCCGTCGCGGGCGGCTCATCCCAGGCTCAGCACTCGCATCCGCTCGGCATGCGAGTTCTGCATCCGCTCGAACAGCGCCGCCACCCCGTTGAGGTCGCCGGTCGCGGTGAGGACCAGTTCGGTCAGCTCGTCGCGCTGCGCCATGACGTACTGCGCCTGGGTGATGGCCTCGCCGAGCAGCCGGCGGCCCCACAGCGTGAGCCGGTCGCGCTCGGAGCGGCTGACGGTGACCGCCCGGCGCACCTCCTCGATGACGAATTCCGAATGGTGGGTTTCGGCCAGCACGTCGCGCACGACCGCGGCCACCTCCGGCGCCAGCGCATCGGCGAGCACCGCGTAGAAGTCGGCGGCGATACCGTCGCCGACGTAGAACTTCACCATCGACTCGAGCCAGTTCGAGGGATCGGTCGAGGCGTGGTAGTCGTCCAGGGCCCGAACGAACGGCGCCATCGCGTCGAAGACGTCGACGCCGCGGCCCTGCAACGCGCGCTCGAGCGTGGCGAAATGCTCCATCTCGGCGGCCGCCATCTTCGCCACCGCGACCTTGCCCCGCAGCGTGGGCGATAGTTTCGCCTCTTCCGCCAAGCGGTAGAACGCGGAGATCTCACCGTAGGCGAGCACCGCGAACAGGTCGGTGACACCGAGATGGTCGGCGGGGATTCGATGATCGGATTCGGTCGAAACACCCAGCGCGCCAGACGTGTTTGCACCCATGGCCACCACCCTAATAGGTCGACGCCCGGAGGGGGCGGCGGCGCGACGCCGAAAGGAGTTCCCCCACGAGCCGCGCTTCACACCGGGATGTCCGAGCCGACGAATAACTGCTTCCCCGCCACGGCCGGGTCATGCCTGGTCGCCCAGGAATTTCTCCAGGTAGCTCCAGGTGGTGTCGCGAGCGATCAGGATGCCCAGATGACTGCCGGGTGAGGTCTCGTACCGCACCTCGCGGGCGCCGGTCAGCGTCCGCTGCCCGTGCGCCACCGCCGCAGCGGGTGTGATGACGTCGTCGGTCCCGCCCACGAGCAGGACCGGCGCGGTGATCTCCGCCAGCGCGATCGGCCGGGCACCGACGTGCACCACACCCGCACCGATGTCGTTGGCCAGCATGAACCGGCTCCACAGCTGGTTGTAGAAGCGGCCGGGATAGCCGGGCAGCTGCGACTGGAACCGGTCGATGGTCTCCATCCGGGCCAGCGTTGCGGAATCGGTCAGATTGCTCGCCAGAAACAGCGGACGGCGCAATTCCCGGTCCCAAGCCGCGGCCCGGTAGGCGATGCGGGTCAGCGCCGCCGGGACGCCACCGGTCGCGCGGATCAGCGTCGACACGGTGCGCCCGCCGTCGATCCGGGCCAGCGCGCGGACCTGCGGAACACCGTTGACGCGGTTGTAGTCCAGCGGTGCGCCGACCGCGGTGACGGAGCGAATCGGCAGGGTCGCGTCGGCCGCGGCGGTGAGCAGTGACAGCACGCCGCCGAGGGACCAGCCGACCAGATCGACCGGAGCTCCGTCGCGATCGGCCGAGACGCGCCGCACCGCCTCGGGCAGGATGTCGTCGACCCAGTCCTCGAATCCCATGCGGCGGTCGGCGAAGCCGATCTCGCCGTAGTCGACGAGGTAGGGGCGGCGGCCGATCTCCAGCAGGAAGCGGGCCATACTCTGGTCCGGGCGCAGATCGAAGCACACCGCCGGGGCCGCCAGCGGCGGCACCATCAGCACTGCCGTGTCGTCGGCGGGCGGCGGTCCGGCGGGATCGACGTCGAAGCGGCGCAGCAGCCGGTGCGGTTCGTCCCAGAGCACTGTCGAGGGAGTGGGGACGGGCGCTTCGATGCCGTCGCCGAAGGTCAGCGCCCATGCGTTGCGGGCCGCGACGCCCACGGTCTCTGCCAAGCTCACAGCGACCAATTTATCGTGTGACACACCGTCTCACATATGTGGGCTGGACCACGCCGCGCCGGACCTCTCGCGGACCCGGCGAGCGAAAGCCGACATATCGACCTCGCGCCACGCGCCCGCACGCTTGCGCGAAATCACCGTTCCGGCCGACCGCGCAATTTCGCGGGTCACGATGAATTGCCGTGTGCCGCATACGGACCGGAGACCGAGCAGCGGACGGCGACAGCGGGAGCGAGGCGAAGAAAGCTATCACGCTACAATCTTTATGGGCAACGGAAATTTTCGCTCGCACCGCCATATCCCGGCCGGCTAATCGGGACCGGTGGTCGAGGCAGTGCGACAAGGGGTAACCGGGGCCCGCCGAAAATGTGCGCGCACCAGATCCGCGACCCCTTTGCGCCGCGCTCGGACAGCGATCCGGGTGGCGAGAGTGCAGGTGGAACCCGCCGGAAATGTGGTGGCCGGAAATCCGGTCCCAATCCACCCTCGTGCGCGCTGGATGCGACAAACACGAGGAAGGCACGAATCCTGAGCAAGATCACCGTCGAACAAGAACCCGGGTTGGCGGACACGCTGCTGACAGCGGAACTCGACTCCACCCACACCACTCCGACATTCGCCGAATTGGGCGTTCGCCCCGAAATCGTGCGCGCTCTCGGCGAGATCGGAATCGAACACACTTTCGCCATCCAGGAGCTGACTCTCCCTCTCGCGCTGGCCGGCGACGATCTGATCGGCCAGGCCCGCACCGGTATGGGCAAGACCTTCGGATTCGGCGTACCGCTGCTGCACCGAATTTCCACCGCGAATTCCGGCACCACGGCATTGGACGGCACCCCCCGCGCACTGGTCATCGTGCCGACGCGGGAACTGTGTGTCCAGGTCACCCAGGATCTGGAGAATGCCGGTAAATATCTGAGCAATCAGCAGGGACGCCTGCGCGTCACCTCGATCTACGGCGGCCGTCCCTACGACGCGCAGATCGCCGCGCTGCGCGAGGGCGTCGACGTGGTCGTCGGCACCCCCGGCCGCCTGCTGGATCTGGCCGAGCAGCAGCATCTGATTCTCGGCAAGGTCGGCGTCCTCGTGCTCGACGAGGCCGACGAAATGCTCGACCTCGGCTTCCTGCCCGATATCGAGCGCATTCTGTCGATGGTTCCCGAACAGCGTCAGACGATGCTGTTCTCGGCGACCATGCCGGGACCGATCATCACGCTGGCCCGCACATTCCTGCACAAGCCCACCCATATCCGGGCCGAGGAACCCTCCGATTCCGCGGTGCACGATCGCACCGCGCAATTCGTCTACCGCGCGCACGCGCTGGACAAGAGCGAATTGGTCGCGCGGATCCTGCAGGCCGAGGGGCGCGGCGCGACCATGATCTTCACCCGCACCAAGCGCACCGCCCAGAAGGTGGCCGACGATCTGGCCGACCGCGGTTTCGCCGTCGGCGCGGTACACGGCGATCTGGGCCAGATCGCGCGCGAGAAGGCGCTGGACAAATTCCGCAAGGGCAAGATCGACGTGCTGGTCGCGACCGATGTCGCCGCCCGCGGTATCGATATCGACGACGTCACCCACGTCGTGAACTATCAGTGCCCGGAGGACGAGAAGACCTACGTGCACCGCATCGGCCGCACCGGCCGGGCCGGGCGCACGGGTGTCGCGGTCACGCTGGTCGACTGGGACGAGCTGCATCGCTGGGAGAGCATCAATTCCGCGCTGGGCCTGGGCATTCCCGAGCCGGTGGAAACCTACTCGCGCTCCGAGCACCTGCGCAGCGATCTCGGCATTCCGGAGAACGCGACCGGCACCGTGCGGCGCGCCCCCGCGCGCGAACCGGATGCGGTCGTGGAAGAGCGGGAGGCACGCCAGCCGCGCAAGCGCAACCGGCGCCGCACCCGCGGCGGCAAGGCGGTCGACGCGGCCGAGGGCACCACGGCCGAGTCGGCAGAGTCGGCGACGGACACCGCGGAAAGTGCTGCGGGGCAATCGGTTTCGGCCGAACAGCCCGCGAGCGACGCGGCCGAGGGCGACAAGCCGGCACGGCGTCGTCGCCGTCGGCGTCGTAAGCCCGCCGCGGAGGGCGGCGAGACTACCGGCGGTGATGCCTCGGCAGCCGAGTCCGGTGGTACGGCAACGGGTGGGGATCAGACTGCCGCATCGGCCTAGTCGCTGGATCGGTTAGTCTCGCTGACGTGCTCGCACCCGAGCGGCGGACGCGCGCCGACCTCTATGCCGCAGTCGCGATCGCCGTTGTCGTGGCGATCGCGGCGGTTGTCGTGTGGTCGACGAGCGACGCCCGCGGCACCGAATCCGATCCCGCGGCACATCCGGCTTCGGTGGCGCCGACGGCCGATCGGCTGCCGGACGCCCTCACCGAGCGGTGGCACGCCCCGGACGGCGTCGCCGCGCGGGCGCTGACCTCGAGCGGCGTCGCCGTCACCGGTGACGGCGGCACCGTCCGCGGCCTCGATGCCGCCACCGGGCGCGAGCTCTGGAAATATCAGCGCGATCTGCCGCTGTGCGCGCTGGAGAGCCAATTCGCCACGGTGATCGCCACCTATCGCGATCCGCGCGGTTGCAGCCAGACCACGATGCTCGGCGCGGAGGACGGGCGGCGGCGCACCGCGCGC
This sequence comes from Nocardia aobensis NBRC 100429, assembly GCF_000308375.1. GTDB lineage: Bacteria > Actinomycetota > Actinomycetes > Mycobacteriales > Mycobacteriaceae > Nocardia > Nocardia aobensis. The sequence continues at coordinate 25,804 of NZ_BAFQ01000149.1, forward strand.
AGCAGCTATATGGACTCGCAGGTCCGGTTGTCGACCGACGGCACCTACGTGCTGGCCCAGGGACCGCGCCGGCTGGAGGTGTGGCGGTCGGATCTGGTCCGCACGCTCGAATACGGCTACGTCGACGCGCAGGTGAACCCGCACACCCAGCCCCGGCGCGACTGCACGCTGCTGTCGGCGGCCTCGGGCGGCAGCCGCCTGGCCGTGCTCGAACGCTGCCCCGACGACGCCGCGGACCGGCTGACGGTGCTGAATCCGGCGCCCAAGGACGCCTCCGCTCCGGAGGAGTACGGTTCGCACGTCTTGACCGAACCCGGAGCGGCGGCCGGCAACGCCCGCGTGGTAGCGGTCGCGGACAATCGGATCGCGCTGTATCTTCCCGGAACCGATACCGCCCCACCGGAATTCGCGATCTACGATGCCAACGCGAATTCGCTTGCGGTGCATCGTCTTTCCGCGCCGATCGCCGACAACAGCACGGTCACCCGGCTCGGCTCGGCGTATTTCGTGTTCACCGGCAACAGCGTGATCGCTTTGAGCGCGAGCACCTTCGAGCCGCTGTGGACCGCACCGGACGCCCTGGGCGCACCGGCGATGATGGCGGGCAACGTCCTGGTGCCGGTGGCCGACGGTATCGCGGCGCTCGATCCGGGCAGCGGCGCCCAGCAGAAGCGGATCCCGTTGCGGCGCAGCGACTATCACGGGGAGCCGATTTCGCTGGCCGTGAGCGGTCCGGTGGTGCTGGAGTTGCGGGGCGGCCGGCTCTACGGAACCAGCTGAGCCCACGCCTCGATCCGTCCGCCCGGCCGCTCGCGCGGTGCGGCATGATCGAAATCATGAGTGCATCGGACAGGGACTATCGGCTGGTGCTGCTGCGGCACGGCGAGACCGCGTGGTCGGCGGCGCGCAAACACACCGGGCGCACCGATATCGCGCTCACCGAACGCGGCGAAGCGCAGGCACAGGCCGCCGGGAAGGTCGTGGCGGGACTCGGCCTGAGCGATCCGCTGGTACTGACCAGCCCGAAGCAGCGCGCCGTGCGCAGCGCCGAACTGGCCGGGCTGCCCGATCCGCGAATCGACGACGACCTGGTCGAATGGGATTACGGCGACTACGAGGGCCTGACCACCCCGCAGATCCGCGAAACCGCGCCCGGCTGGACGGTCTTCACCGGCGACGTCCCGGGCGGTGAATCCGCCGATGCGGTCGGCGCGCGGGCCGACCGGGTGCTGGAATCGGTCGCGCCCGCGCTGCGGATGCGCGATGTGGTGCTGGTCGGGCACGGGCATTTCTCCCGGGTGCTGATCGCGCGCTGGGCGGGGTTCGCGGCCCGGGAGGGACGGCGATTCTTCCTGTCGACCGCCGCGATCAGCGTGCTGGGCCACGATCACCAGGCCGCGACGATTCTGGCGCACAACATCGTGCCGCCCGAGGCGAGCCGAGAATCCGACACCAAGGCGAGCCGAGAATCCGATACCGAGGCGAGCCGAGAATCCGACACCGAGGCGAGCCGATGATTCGCCGCGCCACGCCCGAGGATGTGCCCGCCCTCATCGACCTCGTCTACGACCTCGCCGACTACGAGAAGGCGCGCGAACAGTGTGCCTTGACGGCCGCCGACCTGCACTCCGCCCTGTTCGGTCCGGCGCCGGCGCTGTTCGCCCATGTCGCGACCGTCGATGGGCGGGTCGCCGGATGCGCGATCTGGTTTCTGAACTATTCGACCTGGACCGGTAAGCACGGCATCTACCTGGAGGATCTGTACGTCCGGCCGGAGGCGCGCGGACGCGGCCTGGGCACGGCGCTGCTCGCCGAACTGGCCCGCGCGGCCGTGGCCAACGGGTACACCCGGGTGGATTGGTCGGTGCTGGACTGGAATACGCCCTCGATCGAGTTCTACCGCGGGCTGGGTGCGGTGGCCCAGGACGAGTGGACCGGGTTCCGGCTCGCGGGTGACGCGCTGGCTCGGCTCGCCGATTCCGGAGAATTCTGAGAATTCCGCGCGCCGGTGTCGATTCCGCGGCGGGGTGCGCGTCGAAGAGTTGAATGGCTCGAAAGGCGGGCCACCCACTCGGAGGACGAAACCATGTCGCAATATCTGATCCTCATCTACCAGGACGAGCGTGCCGTGGCCGAACCGGAGTCCGGCAGCGCGATGCTCGACAGTCACCGGCAGTTCGGCGAGGCCCACGCGGCGGCGCTGCGCGGCGGAAACGCCTTGCACCACAGTCACACCGCCACCAGTGTGCGGCCGGACGGCGCCGGTGACTTCGTGATCACCGACGGCCCGTTCGCCGAGACCAAGGAGCAGCTCGGCGGCTACTACCTGATCGAGGCCGAGGACCTCGACGCCGCGATCGCCATCGCCCGCCGCGTGCCGATGAGCTCCGGGGGCGTGGAAGTGCGCCCGGTCCTCGAATTGAGCTGAGCCGCACCGTGCTCGACGACCACTCCCCCGGTCCCGCCCGCACCGACCGCTCCACCGACCGGGTCGCCGCGGCGGTGGCCGACGCGCATCGCCGGGAGTGGGCGTTCGTACTGGCGGCGACCGTGCGGGTGACCCACGACCTCGAGCTCGCCGAGGAATGCGTGCAGGACGCGTACGCGCAGGCGCTGGTGCGATGGGCCGCGGACGGGATTCCGTCCCGGCCCGCGGCCTGGCTGACCACGGTGGCGCGCAATCGCGCACTGGATCTGCTGCGCCGGCAGTCCACCGCGCGCCGGGCGTTGCCGTTGCTGATCGCGGACGAAAAAACCACCGGGACAACCGATTTCGATGCCGTCGATCCGTACGATCCGCAGTTCCCCGACGACCGCCTGCGACTGATCTGCACCTGCTGCCATCCGGCGCTGGCCCCGCAGACCCAGGTCGCGCTCACCCTGCGTCTGGTCTGCGGGCTCACCACCGCCGAGGTGGCGCGCGCTTTCCTGGTGGCCGAGCCGACGATGGCCGCGCGGATCACCCGCGCCAAGAAGAAGATCGCCGCGGCCCGGATTCCCTACCGAATACCGGGACCGGCCGAACTGCCCGAGCGCATCGAGGCCGTGCTGGCGGTCGTGCATCTGCTGTTCACCACCGGGCACACCGCACCGTCGGGCGACGACCTCATCCGCCGCGATCTGACCGAACGCGCCCTCGATCTGGCGCGGATGCTGCACGGTCTGCTGCCCGAGGACCCGGAGATCGCGGGCCTGCTCGCGCTGCTGCTGCTCACCGACGCCCGCCGTGCGGCGCGGGTGACGCCCGGCGGCGCCATGGTCGCGCTGGCCGATCAGGACCGCGCGCGCTGGGATCGGGAGGAGATCACCCAGGGCATCGCGCTGGTGCGCTTCGCGCTGGAACGGCGGCCGGGCCGCTACGCGCTGCAGGCCGCGATCGCCGCCGTGCACGCCGAGGCACCCAGCTACGCCGCCACCGACTGGCAGGAGATCCGCGGACTCTACGACGTGCTGATCCGGATCTGGCCGTCGCCGGTGGTGGCGCTCAATCGAGCCGTCGCGATCGGGATGGCGGGCGATCCGGCCGCCGGGTACGCCGCACTCGACACCCTGGCCGCCGAACCGCAGCTGGCCGGGTACAGCTACCTCCCCGCCGCGCGCGCCCACTTCCTCACCGAACTCGGGCGGTTCGACGAGGCCCGGCTCGCCTACTCCGAGGCCCTGCTGCTGACCGAGAACGCCGCCGAGCGCGACTTTCTCGACCGCCGCCTGGCCGAGCTCGACCGACGCGCGTCCGGCCGCCACAACGGCCGCTGAGGCGCCGTTTCGCGCGGTCGCGGGCATAGGGTGGACCGATGGATGTGACCGTTCGTCCCGTGACGGAATCGGAAGTGCCCGAACTGGCCCGCGTGCTGGGTCTGGCGTTCGACGACGATCCGATCATGCGGTGGTGCATACCCGCCGAACGCTCCCGGCCCGCCCGCGCGGCGACCATGTTCGGCGTGCTGATCCGGCATCTGTACCTGCGGCACGGGGCGGTGGACGCGGCCTTCGATCCGTCGGGCCGGATCGTCGGGGGCGCGGTGTGGTCGCCGCCCGGGCAGTGGAATTCCTCGGACGCCGATCAGCTGCGGATGCTGCCCGCGCTGGCGCGGGCGTTCCGGCTGCGGCTGCTCGCCGCCGGGCGGATGTCGGATCGGATGAGCAAGGCGCATCCGCACGAACCGCACTGGTATCTCGCCATCGTCGGCACCGATCCGGCGGTCCGCGGCAAGGGGTACGGGCACGCCCTGCTGGCGCCGCGGCTGGCGCACTGTGACGAAACCGGCGCGCCCGCGTATCTGGAATCCAGCAAATTCGCCAATATCGCCTATTACGAGCGCTACGGCTTCGATCTGCGCGGCGAACTCGACGTCACCGGCGGCGGACCGCTGCTGTGGCCGATGTGGCGTCAGTCCGCGACGTCGTAGGCCTGGGCCATCCAGCGCACCGACGGCGGCGAGAAGATCAGGCCGAGGGTGACGAGAGCGAGCAGCCCGACCGGAATGCCCAGTTCGAACCGATGCGAGCTGAGCATGTACCAGGCGGCGGGCAGCAGCAGGACCTGCGCGATCACCACGATGGCCCGGCCCCAGCGCTTTCCGCGCAGCAGGCCGATACCGGCGGCCAGCACCGCGCCGGCCAGGATGACGAACCAGGCGGCGGTGCCGTAGGCCGATTTCGCGGAGGTGTCGGCCGAGGTGATGCCCTGCACCAGGAGCACGATCGCGATGATCACCCCGATCAGGCCCTCGAGCGTGGCCAGCGCACCCGCGCCGCGCACGGTGCCCGGAGTCGGGTCGGCCGCGCCGCCGGTGGTGCCGCCGGTGCTCTCACTGTCCGCGTTCTGCTTCGCCACTCGCCCAGCGTAGAACCGCGCGAACCGGGCCTCGCACGCGTGGTCACCTCCGCGGCGGGATTCGGCGGCGATCGCTCAGTAGGCTGCTCAGGGTGCGGACGCTGTTGATCGTGAATCCGAATGCCACCTCGACCACTCCGGCCACGCGGGATCTGCTCGCCCACGCGCTGGAGAGCCGCACCCAGCTCATCGTGGCGCATACCCAGCATCGTGGTCACGCCGCCGAATTGGCGCAGTGGGCCACCGATGCCGAGATGGACCTGATCGTGGTGCACGGCGGCGACGGCACGGTCAACGAGACCGTCAACGGATTCCTCCCGCTGCCGGAACCGGGCACATCGGCCCCGCCGGAACCGGGCACATCGGCACGGCCGCAATCAGGCGCGTCCGCATCGGCCCCCGCCGGCGCCGTGGAATCGGCCGCCGCGCGACGAGCGGGCACCTGGATCCCGCGGTTGGGCGTGATCCCGGGCGGTTCGGCGAACGTGTTCGCGCGTTCGCTGGGTATCGAAGCGGATCCGGTGGCCGCGACGAATCAGCTCATCGACCTGCTCTCACTCGACGGCGGCGACGCCCATGCCGGCGATCGCCGGATCGGCCTGATGGTCGCCGACGGTCGCTGGTGCGCGTTCAGCGCGGGCGTCGGGTTGGACGCCGACGTGTGCGAGGCGATCGATCGCAGCCGCGCAGCGGGTCATGCCGCGACACCGGCCCGGTATCTGCGCACCACGGTCCGGCAATTCTTCCGGGCCAAGCGGCGCGAGCCCGCGATCACCGTGCGTGTGCCCGGCCACGATCCGGTGCCGGGCGTGCATTACGCCTTCGTGACGAACACCAGTCCGTGGACTTATCTGGACAGCACTCCGGTGCGCACCAATCCGGGGACGACGTTCGAACGCGGGCTCGGTGTGTTTGCGATGCGGACCATGGGGGTATTGCCGACACTGTCGGTCGCCAGGCAACTCCTGGCGTCCGATGGAGATCCGAAGGCCCGCAATTTGTTTCGCGTCGACGATGTAGCTTCGGTGCGAATCGAGGCCGACGACGAGGTCGGCTTGCAAATCGATGGCGACTTCATCGGCCGCCGCAACGTGGTGGATTTCACCTCGGTGCCGGAAGTGCTCGAAGTGGTCGCTCCCGAGCCGGATTCCGCCCGACACAACTGAGAAACCTCGCAGTTGCGCTGCGGAAACCAGCACAAGCGAGTACAAAGGACTCCGCAGGCCCGGCTTTTCAGGGCTTTAGAGCGTGAGCTTCCCCACGGTGCACCCGAAGGCTATTGACATCTACGGTGTTCGTGAAAGCATTCACAAGCAACCGTGCGGAAACATTCGAGACGCACAAGTGAACGGACCACAAACCAGCGGCGCCTTACGGCGCCCATGCAAAGGAGCAGAGGAATGGACTGGCGCCACAAGGCCATCTGTCGCGACGAGGACCCCGAGCTGTTCTTCCCGGTGGGTAACAGTGGTCCGGCGCTCGCGCAGATTGCCGATGCCAAGCTGGTCTGCGCCCGCTGCCCCGTGACCGCCGACTGCCTGTCCTGGGCCCTGTCCTCCGGACAGGATGCCGGCGTGTGGGGTGGTATGAGCGAAGACGAACGCCGGGCGCTGAAGCGGCGCAACGCCCGCACCCGCACTCGCAGCGTCGTCTGAGACGCGCGGCGTTACCGGCCCGTAGTAACCGCACAGCCCGACCGGTAACGCATTTCGGCCCGGCACCGGAAAGGTGCCGGGCTTCACTGTTTTTGTTGCCGGATTGTTTTCCCGCGCTATTTCACATAACCGTTCGACGGCGATTCGGACTTATCCGATTTCCGCGACTCGCATGTGCGCGAGGCGCTGTTTCAGCGCGCGTTGCGGCGACCCAGCGGCACCCGCAGCACGGCGTCGGTGCCGATATCGGCGCCGGGATGCAAACCGATCGAACCGCCGAGTTCCGCCGTCACCAGAGTGCGCACGATCTGCAATCCCAGCCGATCGGAACCCTCAAGGCTGAATCCCTCCGGCAACCCGCGTCCGTCGTCGCTGATGATGACATCCAGCCACCGCGCCGAACGCTCGGAACGTATTGTGACAGTGCCGTTTTCGCCCGCATCGAAGGCATGCTCGATGGCGTTCTGCACCAATTCGGTCAGCACCATCACCAACGGGGTCGCGCGTTCGGCCGAGAAAACTCCCAGCGAACCGTCGCGGCGGACCTTGATGCGCGCGGTGTGCACGGTCGCCACATCGGCCATGATCGGCAGCAGGCGATCGACCACCTCGTCGAGGTCGACCTCCTCGTCCACCGACATCGACAGCATTTCGTGCACGGAGGCGATGGAGGTGACGCGGCGCACCGACTCGGTGAGCGCCACCCGGGCCTCTTCGTTCTCGGTGCGCCGGGCCTGCAGGCGCAGCAGTGCGGCGACGGTCTGCAGGTTGTTCTTCACCCGATGATGGATCTCGCGGATGGTGGCGTCCTTGGACAGCAGCGCCCGGTCGCGGCGCTTGACCTCCGTGACGTCGCGGACCAGCACCGCGGCCCCCGCCAGTTCACCGTGCGGGCGCAGCACCAGCGTGCGCAGCAGTACCGTCGCGCCGCGGGCCTCGACCTCCATCCGGCGGCCCGATTTGCCGGCCAGGGCGGCCTGGATGTCGCTGACGACCTCCTGCGCGTCGAACGGATCGGTGATCAGCGAGCGGGTCGATTGGGCCAGATCCTGTCCGGCCAACTCGCTCTGCAGGCCCATGCGGTGATACGCCGACAGCGCGTTCGGGCTGGCGTAGACGACCAGGCCGGCGGTGTCGAGGCGGATGAAGCCGTCCCCGGCGCGCGGGCTGGAATGTGAGCCGGTGCGGTCCTCCAGGGTGGGGAAGGTCCCGTCGGCGATCATCTGACACAGATCGTCGGCGCAGCTCATATACGCGTGCTCGAGGCTGCCACGGACCTTCGAGCGCTCCATTTCGGTATCGCGGCCGAGCACGGCGATGACGTCGGTGCCGCAGCGCACCGGAATACCCTCGCGGATGACCCGCCCCGGAGTGGGGTGGTAGACGCCGGTGGATTCGCCGTCGCCCTCGACCCGCACGATCTCCCCCGAACTCAGGGCCTGGAAAATCTGCGGATGTTCCTGACGCGACGCCAGCGATCCGACCAGATCGTCGGGCTGGACCGTCGGGGCGGTCGTGGGCCGGCATTGGGCGACGCAGACCACGTCGGCCCCGTCGGTCACCGGACCGATCCCGACCCACAGTTGCAGATCGGCGAACGACAGGTCGGCCAGCAGCTGCCAATCCCCCACCACGCGCTGCAGATGATCCACCGCCGCACCGGGGAGATCGGTGTGTTCGGCGAGCAGATCACTAAGAGTGGACACGGGAACAAAGGCTACGGCACCGGCCCGCGAGCCGAAGTCGTGTCGCGGCGGAAGCTACGAGATGACGGCGATCAGATCGCCCTTCTGCAGGACGTCGCCCGGTTTCACATTGATCGAGGCGACGGTGCCGTCCGCCTCGGCCACCACCGGGATCTCCATCTTCATCGATTCCAGCAGCACCAGGGTGTCGCCTTCGCGCACCGCCGCGCCCTCGTGCGCGACGATCTGGAAGACGGTGGACACCATCTCCGCGAGCACTTCCTCAGCCATGACACCCTTCCGGTCGATCGGCCCGTATCCGCTGACGGTACAGCCAACCACATCCGTACCGAGAGCGTTCGATCGCTCGAAAGATACCGGGCCGTAGGCGCTGTCGCGCCGGTTATGCGGTGGTGCTCACCTTGACCCAGGTGTTGTTGACCGCGGCCGTGCCGGACAACGGGTCGACCAGTGCCGGGTCGTGGAGGAGGTTGACGTTGGCGCCCGGGAGGGAGGCGGCGACCCGCCAGCCGACGCCGGGTTCGCGGTGGCCCCAGCCGTGCGGAATCGCGACCGTGCCCGGGCGGATATCGTCGCCGACTTCCAGGGTCACCACGATGGAACCGCTCGGCGAGGTGACGGTGACCGGTTCGCCGTCGGCCAGCCCGCGCGCACCGGCGTCGGCCGGATGCATGAGGACGGTGCAGCGATCGCGGCCCTTCACCATGGCCGGGACGTTGTGCAGCCACGAATTGTTGCTGCGCAGATGGCGACGGCCGATCAGGCGCAGATCGAATCCGTCGGCTCCGGCGGGCGGCGTCGCCGGCAGGTCGGCGAGCAGTTTCGCCACCTCGGTGCGGAAATCCTCCGGCGCCAACCGGACCTTGCGGTCGCGGGTGCCGATCAGCGTGCGCAGGCGCGGGCGCAGCGGTCCGAGATCGATGCCGCCCGCTGAGGCGCGCAGCTTGGTGACGGTCAGGCCCGCACGGCCGCGGCGCAGCACGCCGTACGGACCGGCCGCGATGCCCAGAGCGGCCAGCCGCACCGGCGAGAGGCGTTCGAACATCGCGTTCAGCATCCTGCCGGTGAGCCGTCGCGCCGGCAGCGGCACCACCTCGGTGACCAGCCGCGCCATGATCTGCCAATCCTCGAGGCCGTCGGCCGGCGGCTCGAACACCTTGGCGTCGTAGCGCAGATTGTTGCGCACACTGAACACCGGGAACAGCAGGTTGACGTCCTCACGCTCGAGCTGGGACACCGGCGGCAGGATGATGTCGGCGTGCCGGGTGGTCTCGGTGACGTACATGTCCACGGCCACAAAGAAATCCAGCGATTCCAGCGCCGCGTCCAGACGCCCGCGCTGCGGCGTCGACAGCACCGGATTGCCGGCATAGGTGACCATCGCCCGGATCTGCCCGCGGCCCTCGGTGAGAATCTCGTCGGCCAGCGCCGCCACCGGCAGTTCGGAACGGAAGGATTTGTAGCGGCCCGAGCGGTCGGTCCACGCGCCGTGGCCCATCGGCAGGTATTTGCCGTAGCGGGCGGCGTCGACCGGCGCGGTCGCGAACATCTGCCCGCCCGCCCGGTCCAGATTGCCGGTCACCGCGTTGATCGTGTTCACCAGCCAGTGCGTGAGTGTGCCGGTCACCTGCTGGCATACGCCGATCCGCGCGTAGAGCACGGCCGAACGGGCCGCGGCATGGTCGCGGGCGAATCCGCGAATGGTCTCGGCGTCGACACCGGCATGCGGGGCCGCCAGTTCGGGCGTGCACTGCGCGACGGTCTCGCGCAGTTCGTCCCAGCCCGAACAGCGCGCACGCACGGCCCGCTCGTCGCACAGCTTCTCGTCGATCAGCACATTGAGCACGGCCAGCAGCAGATAGACGTCCCCGCCCGGGACGACCGCGATGTGCTGGTCGGCCAGTCGTGCGGTCTCGGTGCGGCGCGGATCGACCACCACGACCGTGCCGCCGCGCTCACGCACCCGCTTGATGCGCTGCTTGGCATTCGGCATGGTCGTCACCGACCCGTTCGACACCGCCGGATTCGCACCCAGGATCACCAGCCGGTCGGTGCGGTCGATATCGGCGACCGGCATCAGGACATTGGATCCGAACATCCGCCAGGCCGCGAACTCCTGCGGTAACTGATCGATCGAGGAGGCGGAGAAGAAGTTGCGGGTCGCCAGCGCGACCCGCAGCAGCACGCCGTACAACACCGAAGAACTGTGTGCCGCAGGGTTTCCCAGATACATCCCGATGGCGCTCGGACCGTGCTCGGATCGGATCCGGCGCAGCCGCTGCCCGATCTCGCGGAAGGCTTCGTCCCAGCCGATCGGCTCGAACCGATCGCCGACGCGGCGTACCGGCGTGCGGAGCCGATCCGGGTCGTGGTGCAACGCTCCCATCGCCGTGGCCTTGGGACAGATATATCCCTCGGACAGCACATCGTCGGCATTTCCCTCGATCCGGACGACGCGGTCGCCTTCGACGGTGACCCGGATTCCGCAGTGCGCCTCACACAGGGTGCACTGCCGAGAAACAATGCGAGTATCCATGGCACATCCTCTCACGCGGGGCATCTCGCAGCGTACCGGCGCCCGCGGCCTCGGTACAGCCCAGCCGGATCGGCCGTTACCGCCCGCGGATTTCGTAGAGCAGGGTGCGGCCGTCACGGACGACCGTACGCACGGACTGCCGGTAGGTCGTGTGGCCGCCGTCGGGCCGATGCTCCTCGATATCCACATCGAACAGATCCGGCTCGCGCGTGGTGATGTGAACGCAGTACGTGGTCCCGGGCGGGATCACCGTGTCGATCGCCTGCTGCAGACCGGCGGCGGCGGCGACGTTGACGGTGTCCGGGGCAACGAAGGCCTGGGCCCGCTCACCGCTGCGCTCGGTGTAATACGAATACTCGAATCCCAGAATGGAATTCGGCCCGTCGGTGATGCCGCCGGCGCCGTTGCCGACGACGATGCCGTCGTGCGACTCGGCCGGGCACGCCGGAGTCTGCGGCGGGGCCGGGACGGATGTTTCGGCGAACCCGGCCGGGGCCGAGGTCGTCGCGGTCGCGACCGCGGCGGCGGTACCCGGCTCCTTGCGCGCGACCGTCACCGCCAGCGCGATTCCGCCACCGGCCAGCGCCAGCACGACGACGGCGGCCGCGGCGGCGATCCACCACTTGCGCCGACGGGGCCGGCGCGGCGGCCGGGTGGAGGGAGCCAGTGCGAGCTGGATGGCATCGGGATCGATCGCCCATTCCGGCGACTCCGGCGGCCGCCGCACTATTCGCGGCGGCGATGCCGCTGGACGCGAATCGCGAAGCGGGGGCGGCTGCGGCGGACGGGGCGGCGTAAACCAATCGGCCGAGCCGACCGGTGGGCCGAACGGTTGCGGCACGGGTCCGGGCGGCCGGTTGGATTCAGAACTCATCACATCCCTCACGCCCGCTGCTGTCCCGCGGGGAAGACGATGCCAGCACTTGCCCCGGCACACAACCGGAAGCCGCTCCCAGCACTGGGAGGTACTCCTTGCCATGCACGGGCGACCTTGGCTACGGAGAGTCATCGGAGGCTCTCGCGGCAATCACGCGGAGAACGCATCGGCCGGAGCCCAAGTAATACGAATCAGCTATTACTATCCGGAATCGATGCTTCGCCGTCACCGGTCCGGCATGACCACTCAGGATCGCCCTCTCTCCCGCGCACTCCGAAATTCCCCCATTCATCGCGGCGTTTTATGTCTTTTTCGACCGTCGCGTATTTTCGCGCCAGATTTCCGTACCGCCATCGCGGCATCGGTCGCCGCGACTGTAGACTCCGCCGCAGAAAGAATTGTGCGGACATATTCTCTCCCGCCTGCACAATATCCGGTCAGGAGTAATCATGACGACGAAAACGGTCCGCCACGCGAGCTGGGGTCTCCACGTCACCGCCGAACAACTGACGCCGCGTGATGCGGTATTCGTCTACGACGAGTTCGAGCGGCATCCGTCGAATATCGTCGCCGCCTATGTCTTCGCCGGTGGGGCGGAACCGGAAGGCCGGTCGGTGAGCCGGGCCCAGGTGCGGGCCTGGATGCGGGAGCGGCTCGGTTACGCATCACTGTTCCACCGCCGCTTGGAACGGGTAGCGGGCGATGTCGACCTGCCGTACTGGGTTCCCGACCCCGGCTTCGACATCGATCATCACGTGACGATCGAGGAGCGCGCGTCATGGTCCTGGAACGAGGTGCGCGGCCACCTGGCCGAGATCGCCGCGGCCCGGATGGATCTCACCCGGCCGCCGTGGGAACTGCACCTCTTCGATGGTGTGCGCGGTTTTCCCGGGACCGCCGATCCGGTGACGATCGTGGTGCTGAAGTTCCATCACAGCGTCGGCGACGGGGTGGCCACCCGCGAACTCGAACGGAAACTGTTCGGCACCGCGGACACTCATCCTCCGCTTCCCACGACCGTTCGCCGCTGGTCGCGGCCGGGCGCGCTGGTGCGGGCCGCCGCCGTTACGCCGTATCGGTTCACACGTTTCGTCTCCGGCGTGGCCCGCACGCGGGCGGCGGCACGCACGGTTGCAGCCAAGGCGGCGGAAAACCTACTCCGCGAACCGATTCCGCTGCGGCCCGCCACGCGCTTCAATCGCCGCATCGGCACGACGCCCGTCTTCGATCTGGTCACCCTGCCGCTCGCACAGGTCAGAGCGGCGAAAGCGGCCTCCGCCGAGCGCATTACGGTCAACGACCTGCTGCTGTCCGTCGTCTCGGGCGCGCTGTCGGGCTATCTCGCCGAGCAGGGCGAAACGCCGTCCGCATCGCTCGGTGCGATGGTGCCGATCTCGATGCGCGGGCTCGCGCAGTGGAATTCGGCGAACCAGCTGTGCCAGATGTCGGTGGACCTGCACACCGATCTCGCCGATCCACTGGAACGCCTGTCCGCCATCCGGAACTCCGCGCGGGCGGAGAAGCGGCGCTGGGCCGACCCGGCGGTCATCGCCCGCGAGGGCCGCATGCAGACCTCACCCGCCTGGCTCTTACGCCTGGCCGGATGGGCCCGCGCGCAGCGGGTTTTCGATGAGGTCGACACGGTGCCGCTGTCCAACACCACCGTCAGCAATGTGCCTCCGGTCGCGGACCGGCTGGAATTTCTCGGCGCACCGGTGCTCAGCGTCTTCGGTGTGCTCCCGATCATGGACGGCGACGGGCTGCGGCATCTGATCACGTCTCAGGGCGAGCAGGTGGTGATCGCGGTCAGCTCCGATTCCGATATGCTCCCGGACCCGGCGCGGTACGGCGAACTGCTGCTGCGCTCGTTCCGGGAGCTGAGTGAGCGGCTCGCCGCACAACGGTGACGGACCGCGCGGCGGCGGGCGGAGCGGCTCAGTTCGCGCCGATCGCCGCCGCCATCATCGGCCACGATTTGTGCAGGTCGTCCTGCCAATAGCCCCATGAGTGGGTGCCCGCCGGATGGAAGTTGTAGGTGATGTCCGTGCGTCCGAGTTCCCGGGTGCGCTCGGCGAGTTTGGTCGTACAGTAGTTCGCCGCCGATTCGATACCGCCGCCGAGCAGGACCTGATTGGCCAGCACCTCGGTGTTCGCGCGCACGCTCGGGTCGGCGAGACTGTCGTGCCGGCCGGGGAGCCCGCTCGCGCTGGAGATGTACATCGGAATCCGCGGCAGCCGGTCGGCGTGCAGATACGGATCGTGCGCCTTCCAGCCCTCACCGCCGACCGGTCCCCACATATTCGTCGCATCGCCCTTGCCCAGGCCGATCACCAGGCTGACGAACGACTGACCGAGCGGATCGCTGGTCATCGCGCAACCGCTGTACGCCGAGACGCTCCGATAGAGCGCCGGGGCCTCGATCGCCAGATCCAGCACCGAGGTACCGGCCATCGAGATGCCGGCCAGCGCATTGGCGCCGGTGGTGCCGAAGGCCGAATCGATCACGGGCGGTAGCTCGTCGGTGAGGAAGGTGGCCCACTTGTTCCGGCCGTTGTTCTTCAGTTTCTTCGCCAGGCCCGGGTCGTCGCGCTCCCAGTCGGTGTAGTAACTGAACGCGCCCTCCATCGGGATCACCACGTTGACGTGCTCGTCGGCGAAGAAGTCCGCGGCATCGGTCTGCGCCAGCCAGGTCGCGGCGTCCTCGCCACCGCCGGCGCCGTTGAGCAGATACAGCGTCGGCGCCGGGGTGCGGGAGTCCTTCGCGGGCAACACTTGCAGCGGGATATCGCGATCCATCGCCGGCGAATGGACGCTGATCCGGACTACACGCCCGGGGCCCGGGGTTTCACCGACGATATGCGCCGCCGGAGCGGCCGAGCCGATCGGCGCGACCGACGTCCACAGCAGGGCGGCCGCACCGAGATATGCCATCAACCAGGCGATCCCGCGCACCGTGCCGGTCCTCTTACCGCTCGACACCACTACCACCTCTACACAGCACTGTGGGGGCGCACCCGGTTCGAGTGAGCCCCCACCATCGACGACTGGATTATTTTCCGGCGGCCGGGGTGCCACCGCTGAGGGTGATGAGCGCATTCACGATGGTGGTTCCGACCGAACCGGCGCTCTGCGTGCCCATTCCCAGAATATCGATGAGCGATCCCATACTTTTCTCCTAAATATCCGTGCCTCGAGCTGCCGCGCGCAACTCGATGAATACGAGCGGTTTCGTCGAATTACTTGACGATGCTTCCGAGCGAACCGAGGAAGGTTTCCCACAACCCGTCACCCGCAACTGCGGAACCCAGGGCCGGAATCAACGCGGTAAGCAAGTCGCCCATCGAACCCATCGATGAATCTCCTTTGTGAGCGTGTTCAATCGCCTCTCAGCCGCCGGAATCACGCCTGAGAGTTATCGGTCACGGCCGGTACCGGTTAGTGACCGAGGCAACATATCAAGCGTCCACTTTTCAAGCAAGCGCCTCCTCTAAAACAGGGAGCCGCTTCGCATCTGCTTTTTAGCTAGTTCCTAGCAACTTCCGTACGGAATCGGTTACCTCGAACCGGACCGGAGTCCGCCACGCGCACCGCACCTCGCTCGGCGAGTTGCCTTGCTCGACAACACGTTTCACTTCCGATCGGAAGTTTCAGCTTTCGAGGAGCCGGGTAAAGGTTGGTGCACGCACGACACCGCTCGACGGTCTCGCCCGGTCCGCGAGACCCTTCGTTTTGCTAGGAAATTTTTTTTCGGAACCCGCCGGAGTCCCGCCACCCCCCGGGAATCGGGCTCACAACGCCGCTCGAGACCGGCGATCCCGGCCGCGCGGATGGTGTGCGATGATCTTGTCGAACGGCTCGGACGGTCGGCCGCTTCCTCGTCGCGGCAACCGAAGTTGTTCTCTCCCTAGGCTTTTCCTGGTCAATAGACCGAGTGCTGGTGCTCGACCCTCACCGATGCCTGCCCGGCCGACCGCTGTCTGCAGCTGCGCCGTCGCTCTGGGTTTGCCACGCCGTTACGCCGTGTCGATTCGTCATGTCGCCGGCCGTCCCACGGCGCCGCATCGGCCGCACGTCGGATTTCGATCGAACGTCGAAAGGACTTTGGCACGTGACATATTCGGATTCGGTGCAGGCCGCGGACGCGATCCTCGAACTGACCGACGATTTCTACCAGGACCCGCACGCGGTCTACCGGGAGCTCCGGGCCCGCGGCCCGATCCACCGCATCCGGCTGGACGGGGTGCTGGGCTGGTTGGTGGTCGATCACGACGTCGCCAAACAGGCCTTCCTCGAGCCCGGCATCAGCAAGAGGATCGGGTCGCCGGAGGGGCAGGCCGTACTCGCGCAGAACGGCGCGGTCGACCAGTTCAACGGCGCGATCAACGACAACATGCTCTTCGCGGACCCGCCCCAGCACACCCGCCTGCGCAAGCTCGTGACCAAGGCCTTCACCGGCCGCGCC
>NZ_BAFQ01000148.1 GCF_000308375.1 Nocardia aobensis NBRC 100429
GTACTTGTTCATGATGTCCTCCTCGAACGATTCAGTGGGTGCCCGGAACCGATTCAGTGGGTGCCCGGAACGGCGCGGCGCGCCTCGGCCGTCTCGACCAGCGCCGCGAGGTCGCGATGGACGGAGTCGGCCAGTCCGCCGCCCATCAGTGCCGACCACAGCCGGCGCAACGGGCCGGTCATCGAGATGACCACCGTGACCTCGGTGCCCGCGGCCGTCCGCACCACGCGATGGACGAAGGTCAGCCGAGCGCCGAACAGACGCGAGACGTCGACGAACTCCTCATCGGTCAGCTTCTCGACCACGAACGCGACCTTCGGTCCACCTTTCGGCTTCAAGGTTCCGGTGGCGCCCTCGACGAAGGGGCCGTCCAGCCGGACCCACTCGGTGTCGGCGTTCCATTCCGGCCAGGCGGCCATATCGGCCCAGACCGCGAAGAAGTCGGCGGGCGCGGCGGTGGATACGGCGTGAGCTGCGGCGATCTGTGTCATGTATTTAGTATGCGCGCTTACTATCTGTTTGGCAAGCCCCCTCCGGCAGAGGTCACAACCAGCCGTGGGAACACGGAAAACCGATTCGATGTTCAATCAGGCGTGACTGCTACTGACCTGACCATGTACTCGACGACCTGGTGCGGATACTGCCGCCGCCTCAAGAAGCAACTCGACGAGGCGGGGATCACCTACACCGTCGTCGACATCGAACAGGACCCCGAAGCGGCCGAATTCGTCGGCAGCGTGAACGGCGGCAACCACGTGGTGCCGACCGTCAAGTACTCCGACGGATCCACTGCCACCAACCCGAGCCTCGCCCAGGTGAAGACCGCGCTCGCCGCGATCGGCTGACCGGCGGCGAGTCGCGGGCGAATCAGCCTGCCGCAGCCCAGGATTCGACGATGGTGCGGGCGATGGAGATGGAGCCCGGCAGCAGTAGCCGCTGCTGCTCGGCATTTCCGGTGTCGCCGGTGACCGAACCCCACGCACCCGCGGCCAGCGCCGTGCGCACCTCGTCGCGGGTGAACCAGTGGGCCTCGGCGATCTCGCCGTCGGAGAAGACCAGCGGCGCGTCGGGATCGGCGACCGCGGCGAACCCCAGCATGAGCGAACGCGGCAGCGGCCACGGCTGACTGCCGAGATAGCGGATATCGCGCACCGCGACACCGACCTCCTCGCGGACCTCGCGCTCGACGCAGCGTTCCAGCGACTCCCCCGCCTCCACGAAACCGGCCAGCAGCGAGAACATCTTCTCCGGCCAGTTCTGCTGACGGCCCAGCAGGACCCGGTCACCGCCGTCGTGCACCAGGCAGATGATGGCCGGGTCGATGCGCGGGAATTCCTCGTGCCCTGAAGCGTTGACGCGCGACCAGCCGGCATTCGACACCGTGGTCGGGCTGCCGTCGACGGCGCTGTAGCCGGCGCGGTCGTGCCAGTTCAGCAGCGCCAGTGCGGTGGACAGGATGCCGAGGATCACATCGTCGAGGTGCAGCGCGCTGCCCACCACCCGCAGGTCCATCAGTTGACCCTCGAGTTCGTTGTCGCGAACCGCCCAGATGTGCGCGCCGTCGACCACACCCAGCAGAACCGCCTCCGGCGCCGGCTCGGACGCGTAGTTCAGCGCCGCCTCCAGGACGAGCTGATCGCCGTCGATCCGGACCTGCCCCCGCCGGTTCATCCGCACCAGTTTGGCCTCGGCCCACCCTTGTTTCAGCGCCTGCTCGTCCGAGCGCAACGTCTCGGCCCGATCGAGGGCGGAACGCGACAGCAGGGGAAGACCATTCAGTTCGAATACCGACACGCTTCGAGCGTATCGCGCTGGTCGCGCGGGGCCGGAGGAGGAACCCCGCCGGGCGCCGCCGTCCGGACTATTTGTGCACGCGACGGATGTAGAGCAGTTTGTCGCCGGTTTCCAGGGCGTCCACCTCGGGCTCGTCGACCCGGATCAGTGTGCCCTCCCGGACCACGCCGAGCACGATATCGCGCAGATGCCGCGGCGAGCCGCCGACCTCGTCGGATTCCACGTCCCGCTCGGCGATCGCGAAACCGGCCTCGGGGGTGAGCAGGTCCTCGATCATGTCGACGACGCTGGGGGTGGTGGTCGCGATACCGAGCAGCCGGCCCGCCGTCTCCGAGGAGACCACGACCGAATCGGCACCGGATTGCCGCAACAGATGGGTGTTCTCGGCTTCCCGGATCGAGGCGACGATCTTGGCCTTGGCGTTGAGTTCCCGCGCGGTGAGCGTGACCAGCACCGCGGTGTCGTCGCGGTTCGCGGCGATGACCAGAGAGGCCGCGTGCTGAGCTCCGGCCAGCCGCAGCACATCCGATTGCGTCGCCGAGCCGTGCACCGTCACCAGCCCGGCGTTGGCCGCGGCCTCCAACACGGTCGCGTCGGTGTCGACCACCACGATCTCGGCCGGTTGCACCCCGTCGCCGAGCATGGCGTCGACCGCGGTCCGGCCCTTCGTGCCGTAACCGACGACCACGGTGTGATTACGCACCTTCTGCCTCCATCGCTGAATTTTGAACGCCTGTCGTGACCGCTCGGTGAGCACCTGCAGGGTGGTACCGACCAAGACGATCAGGAACAGCACGCGCAGCGGGGTGATGACGATCGTGTTGACCAGCCGCGCCTGCTCCGTGATCGGGGCGATGTCGCCGTAGCCGGTGGTCGACAGCGAGACCGTCGAGTAGTAGGCGGCGTCGAGCAGGGTCAGCTCCTCGCCGCGGTTGTCGTGATATCCCGCGCGGCCGAAATAGACGACCAATGTCGCCGCCACCAGCAGCAGCACCGCGAACGCGACCCGGCGGGTCAGCGAGACCCAGGGACTGGTCCGGATCTCCGGAATACGCAGAATGCCGACCAGCGCGTAATCGGGGCGTTCCGTCAGACGGCCCAGACCTCGTGAGCTGTCACCGAACACGGCATCCCCCGGACATGTCGTTGCTCACCTGTGCCACAGATCGGCAGCGTACCGGCCGGATGCCGACTCCACGGACTGGGCACGCGAGTGGGAACTGCCCGGCGTGGGTGGGCAGGAGCGGAGGCGGCAGCGCGAGAGCGTGAGTGCGCGGGGGCGGGTGCGGCAGCGTAGCGTCACCACGGAGCGACCCCACTCGCGGCGGAGAGAGCGCGGCGGCCGGGGCCAAGAAAGGACACAGCATGAGTGACGCCGGTCGGGCCTCGCAGCGGCGAGCGGTGCTGATGAGTACCGCGCTGTTCGGCATGGGCGCCCTGCATTTCGTGGCGCCCAAGCCCTTCGATTCGATCGTGCCGCCCGCTCTCCCGGGCCGGGCCCGGACCTACACCTACGCGTCGGGTGTGGCCGAAATCGGTGTGGCGGCCGCCCTGGCGGCTCCGCGTACCAGGCGACTCGGCGGCCGGCTGGCGGCGCTGTTGTTCCTGGCGGTCTTCCCGGCCAACATCCAGTTCGCCGCCGATTCGGTGCGAAATCCGAAGGCGGCCAAGGCGATCAAGTGGGTGTCGGTGCTGCGGTTGCCGTTCCAGGTGCCGATGATCACCCAGGCCCTGCGTATCAGCCGCGACGCCGCCTGAGCGGCAACGACTTTCACCCGGGCGGGTAGTCCGGGTCGAAATCGGCGTCGGACACCGGGTCGGGCGGCAGCTCGTCGCCGTACTCCTCGTCGGGCGGAGGGTCCTCGGCGAGTTCCGGACCGGACCGTTCCCGCGGGTCGGCGGGCGGCGCCCAGGCGGGCGCGACCTCAGCGATGAGATCGGCCAGCTCGGCCGGCCCCGGCAGTTCGGCGGGCGCGACCGTCCGGCCGCTGCGGACGTAATGGAAGGCGGCGCCGACCTTGTCGAGTACGAGCTCTTCGGCTTCCCCGGTCTGCGCGGCCATCATGCGGGCCCAGGCGACCCGGTAGACGGCCAGCTGCATCGCGACCGAGCGTTCTTCCGCGCGTGACGGTTCGGCGCCGGTCTTCCAGTCCACGACCAGCCAGCGGCCGCCGGGTTCGCTGAACACCGCGTCCATGCGGCCGCGAATGAGGGTGCCGCCGATGCTGGTCTCGAATCCCACTTCGACGTCGATGGGGTTGCGGTCGGCCCAGGGCGAGGCCAGAAACGCCTCCTGCAATCGGATGAGGTCGGCGTCGCCCGCGCCGCTGTCGGCCGCGCCGGGCAGTTCGTCGAAATCGAGCAACCCGACCGCGCCGAACCAGCGCTGCAACCAGGCGTGAAAGGCGGTGCCGCGCCGGGCCAGCGGGCTCGGCGGGTACGGCAGCGGCCGCCGCAGCCGTGCCGCGAGCTTGGCCGGATCGGCCCGCATATCCACCAGCGCGGTGGCGGGCAGCTGCGCGGGCAACTCCACTTCGTGGATGCCCTCGACCGTCGCGAAATGCTCGGTGAGCAGGGCGTCCACATCGTCGGCCCAGCCTTCGGGATCCGGATCGTGCTCGGGTACCGCGCCGTCCTCCGATCCGTTGCCGGATGCCGTGCCGTCCGTGCCGGGGGTCGCCGGGTCGTGCGTCAGGTCGGCGAACAAATCCAGCTGGCGCGGGGATTCGAGTTCGCTCGTGGCGTCGTGGGTTCGGCGCGAGGGAACCGGGGGGATCTCGGCCCGGGCAGGAGCGGTTCGGCCGTTCGCCGGCTGTGTGCGATGCTCGCGAGGTTCGGGCGGAAGGTGTGCGAGCGCGGTGCGGACCAGGGCCGCACCCGCTTCGACCGCTTGCCGCCGCACGCCGAGCGGGTCGCGCGGCCAGTCGGCCACGGCGGGATTGTCGGTGAAGGGATTGGGTGCGTCGGGAGGTGGGGGGTCGGCCCAGAGGTCGACGCGCACGGTGCCGTGTCCGGGGGACTCCGGATGTTCGGTCCACCGTTTCAGTTCGAGCAGGAAATCCGAGGGCCCCTTCGGCGTGGAACCGGTCTCGGCCCAGTGGTGGGCCGAAACGAACAGTGCGCGTTCGGTTCTGGTGAGCGCGACGTAGAACAGGCGGCGTTCCTCGTCGAGGCGGCGGCGGGCCAGCGCCTCCTTGTGCTGTTTGATCGCCCGTTCCAGATCCGTGCGGTCGTACAATTCGGTGAGGTCGAGGACCGGAACCCCGTCGCGCACGGGCGCGGAATCCGGTGTGTCGCCGTCGTTGTCGCGTTGCCGGTCGCCACGCAGCGAGGTGGGGAGTTCGGCGAGTGCGCCGAGCCAGGTCGCGGCGGCGTTCCCGGAGGGAAACAGGCCGCGCGCTACGTGCGGTACGGCCACGACCTCCCATTCCAGCCCCTTGGCCGCGTGCACGGTGAGCACCTGCACGCGGTCGTGCGCCACCTCGACTTCGCCCGGCTCCAAGCCGTTCTCGACCTCTTCGGCGGCGGCGAGGAAGCTCAGCAGGCCGGGCAGGGTGGCACGGTGGTCACCGGCATATCCCGCGACCACGTCGGCGAAGGCGTCCAGATGTTCGCGCCCCGCACCGGCGCCCGCGGCCGTGCGGCGGGTCTGGGTTTCCACCCCGACCCCGATCGTGCGTTCCACATCGGCGACCAGTTCGGGCAGCGACTGCCCGCTGCGTTCACGCAGCGCCGCCAGCTCCCGCCCCAGTGTGACGATGCGCGCGTAGCCGAGCTCCGAATAGCGTTGCGCCGGACCGGGGTCGGCGATCGCATCCGCGATGCCGGCTTGTTCGGCGGGTTCGGGTGCCGCGGCCCGCAGCGCATCCGACAGCCCCGCGGCGTCGGTGATCGGTTCCGCGCGGCCCGGCGTCCCGGCGATCGACAGCTCCCGCGCCCGCGCCGACAACGCCTTCAGATCGCTCACGCCCAACCGCCAGCGCGCGCCGGTGAGGATGCGCATCGCGGCACTGCCTGCCGCCGGATCGGCGATCAACCGCAGGGTGGCGACGATATCGGCCACTTCCGGGGTGGCGAGCAGACCGCCCAGGCCGACGATCTCCACCGGCAGCCCCCGGGCGCGCAACGCCTCGGCCAGCGGCGCGGCGTCGGCGTTGCGGCGCACCAGGACCGCGGAGGTCGGGGGCGGCTGTCCGGCGTCGGCACACTGCTCCCATTCCGCCGCGATCCGCTCGGCCACCCATTGTCGTTCGCCGGCAACGGTTTCGGTGAGAGCCAGCGCGACGGTTCCGGCGGTGGCCTGGGGCCGGGGGCGCAGCGCGTCGACACTGACCCCGCCCTCGGCGCCGCGGAGTGGTTCGGCGACCAGATTCGCCAGATCCAGCGCCTCCGGCGGATTGCGCCAGCTCGTCAGCAGTGGCAACACCGGCGCGGCGACATTCGGGGCGGCCGGGAAATCGGTGGTGAAGCGGGGCAGGTTGGCCGCCGACGCACCGCGCCAGCCGTAGATGGACTGCATCGGATCGCCGACCGCGGTCACCGCCGGGCGGGTGGCGAAATCCGTCTCCGGCGCCTCGCCGCCGATGCCGACCGCGCCGCGGTCACCGAACAGTGCCGCGAGCAGAATGCGCTGGGCGTGCCCGGTGTCCTGATATTCGTCCAGCAGCACCAGGCGAAACCGCTCGCATTCCGCCGCCCCGACCTCGGCGTGCGTGGCGGCCAGCCGCGCGGCCAGCGACATCTGCGAGCCGAAATCCAGTGCGCCCCTGCGTCGTAACTCCTCGCCGAGCCGCGCGACCAGCGGCAGCAGCGCCACCCGGTCCTGCTGGGCTTTGACGATCCCGCGCAGCTCCTGATTCGGGCCGCCGCGCTGGCGCGGACCGGGAGGCAGCGTTTCCACCAGCCGTTCCAGCTCCCGATGCGCCACCGCCAACTGCTCCGGTTCCACCAGATGTTCGGCGAGTTGACCGGACAGCGCGAGCACCGCCTCGGTGACCGATACCGGGGTGCGCTCGGTATCGAGATCGCCGTCCCAGCCGGTGACCACGCGATGCGCGAGCTGCCACAGCTGGGTTTCGGTGAGCAGGGTGGCCGAGGGCTCCACGGGCAGCAGCAGACCGTGTTCGGACAGCAGCCGCCCGGCGTAGGAGTGGTAGGTGCTGATCTCCGGCTCGGATCCGACCAGGGTCGCGCGCAGCCGCCCGGTGCTGTCGATCTCGCGCAGCAGCGGCGATCCGGCCAGCCGCGCCAGGCGGGTGCGAATGCGAGTCGTCAACTGCTGCGCGGCTTTTCGGGTGAACGTCAGCCCCAGCACCGCATCCGGTGCCACCAGCCGATTGGCGACCATCCAGACCACCCGCGCGGCCATCGTCTCGGTCTTGCCCGCGCCCGCACCGGCCACCACGAGGGTCGGGCCGAGCGGTGCGGCGATGACGGCGGACTGTTCGTCGGTGGGTGGCGGCAGGCCCAGTGCCTGCGCCAACTGCTCCGGCGTGATCGTCATCGATCCGTCACCTGGCGGCCCGTGTCCTGCACGGGGCAACTGCCGGCGACCTGGCAGTGCCGGCAGCCGTCGTTGCGCATGGCCAGGAAGCCGGGCCCGCGGGTGGCTGCCGCCGCATCGTGAATGGCCTTGCGCCACTGGGCGATACCGTCGGAATCGAGCGCGGTCTGCAACCGCTCGGTGGCGCCGTCGCGGCTCGGTTTGGCCACGTAGACGAGTCGGGCGCCGCCCGGTTCGATCCGGTCGCCGTCCACCTCCGCCGAGAACCCGCCCGCCCCGGCGGCCACCTGGTAGGTCGCCAGCTGGGCGTGATCCTGCGCGGCCTGTTTGGAGATCGGGGTCTTGCCGGTCTTGACGTCGACGATGACGAAACGGCCCAGCGCGTCACGCTCCACCCGGTCGACGCGGCCGCGGATCCGCACCGGCACCTCGTCCGGGTCGCGGGCCGGCAGAACGCAGTCCACCGGCACCTCGACACCGACCTCGGCCAGCTCGGCCCGGGTGTTGCGCAACCAGGCGAGGAAGGTGTCGACCATCGATTCGGTCCGGCGCAGCTCCAGCCGGGAGTGCCAGCTGTGCGGGCCGTCCTCCCCGGAACTCGGGTCGACGGCCTTCCATGCCTTGACCAGCGCCGCCTTCACCTGTTCCTCGGTCACTCGCCCGGCCAGCGCCTGGACCAGCGTGTGCACGAGATTGCCCTTGACGGCATGCGGATTGTCCCCGTCGCTGCCGCCGTGACGTTCCAGCGCCCAGCGCAGCGGACAGGTCTGCAACAGCTCGACCGTCGACGGCGACAACGCGACCGGCCCGTCACCGTCGTCCCACAGCGCCAGTTCCGAACTGGGGTCCGCGATGCCGTACCACTCGTCCGGATGGGCGCCGCGCACACCGGCCGCGGCCAGACGGGCCAATTGGGTGGCGGCCCGGTCCCGGCGGGCGGGATCGGCGCCGTCGTCACAGACCACGCCGCGCAATTCGGCGATCAGGGCCTGCGCGACCAGTGCGCGCCCCGGATCGACCGGCGGCGGAATACGTCCCGGCTCCCCCGGTTCCGCCTCCGGATCGAGTTCGGCCAGAAATCGGGACGGCACCAGATCGCGGTCACCGGTGACGGATTCGACCGCGGTCACCAGCAGGCTGTGCCGGGCCCGGCTGCACGCCAGCAGCAGCAACCGGCGCTCCTCGGCGAGGATCGGCGCGGCCCGGCTGACCTGTTCCCCCGGATCGGCCACGCCCCCGATGAGGTCGACCAGTTCCTCGATGCCGAGCAGGGTCCCGCGCGGACGTAGGTTGGGCCAGATCCCCTCCTGCACTCCGGCGACGGCCACCACATCCCATTCCCGGCCGGCCGCGGCGTGCGCGCTGACGATCGCCACCGCGTCACCGGGTTCGGTCAGCGGAGCCGAATCCTGGTTGATCTCCTGCTGTTCCAGATATTCGACGAATCCCTCGACGGATGCGCCGGGCAGCCGGTCGACGTAGGCGGCGGCGGCATCGAACAGACCGACGGCGGCATCCAGGTCGCGGTCGGCCTGCACCGCACCGGCGCCACCGCGCTCGGACTGCGCCACCCAGCGTTTCTCCAGCCGCGAGGCGGTCCACAACGCCCACAACGCGTCCTCGACCCCGGCCCCGCGCCGCAGCGCCCGCCGCGCCCGGTCGACCGCCCGCAGTACCCGCACCAGCGGCGCCACCTCGACCTCGGTGAGCCGATCGAGCAGGGTGCGATCACCGACTCCGGTGATGAGGTCGCGCAGTACGACCGCCGAGGACCGGTCGAGCTCGGAATAGGGGGCGAGGGCCTCCGGCGACTCCTCGACTGTCGATGAACCGCGCGCCGGCTCGCCGTCGGCGCCCGGCTCCGCATCGTCGGGGCCGCCAACCCTCGACTCCGTCCGGGGATACCCGCGCTCGATCAGCGCGCGGCGAACGCCGCGGCGCAGTCGTCGCAGACTGATCTGATCGGCTCCACCCAGCGGCCCGAGTAGCAGATCGAGCGCATCGTCCTCGGAGAACATCTCCGGGCGACCGCGTTCGACCACGAGCAGGGCGCGCAGCGACTGCAGCATCCACGCCGCGCCGCGCCGCCGGGCCAGCGGGGTGTCCGGTTTCGGTTGCAGCACCGGCACTCCCGCGGCGGTGAGCGCGCGGCGCAGCGGGCCCAGCGACAGCGGCACCGAGCGCACGACGACCGCCATCCGCGACCACGGCACCTCCGCGGTGAGATGCGCCCGCCGCAGGTGGTCGGCGATCAGCGCCGCCTCCTTGGCCGGGGTGGTGAGAACCCGCACCAGCGCCTGCCCGTCGACGGCGGGATCGCCGAGGAGATGGGGTCCGCCGGTCCGCACGTCGAAGCGGTGTTCGATGCGGCCCGGCATGCGGGCGGCGATCCGGGCGACCGCAGCGTGCACCGCCGGGGCGCAGCGATGATCGTCGTGCAGGACGATCCGGCGTTCGGGTGGGGCATCGGGTTCGGTGACGAAACGGGTATCCGCACCCCGGAAACTGAAGACCGCCTGATCCGGGTCGCCGGCCACGACCGTGGTCGCCGGGCCGGATCCGATCGCGCGAATCAGTTGTGCGGCAAGCGGATCCACATGCTGGGCGTCGTCGACCAGGAGGGTGCGGATGCGTTCACGCTCGGCGGCGAGCAGTTCCTCGTCCTCGATCAGCACGTCCAGTGCGGCGCCGACCAGTTCGGCTGCGTCGAGAGCGGGGGCGCTGGCCTCGGGGGCTTGCACGCCGACCGACCAGCGCAACAGCATCGACTGTTCGTAGCGCTGCGCGAACGATCCGGCCGCCTCCCATTCCTCGCGTTCGTGCAGGCGCCCCAGTTCGATCAGATCCTCGGGCCCCAGATCGCGCTCGGTGGCGCGCAACATCAGGTCGCGCAGTTGCTCGGCGAAACCGTTGGTGCCGAGCGCGGCGTGCAGGCGCGGTGGCCACAGCACCTCGGCACCGGACGACATGTCGGCGAGTTCGCCCCGCAACATCTCGCGCAGCACCACGTCCTGCTCGGCGCCGGTCAGCAGCCGCGGCGGCGGATTGCCGCGGGCGGCCGCGTGCGTGCGCAGGATCGCGAAGGCGTAGGAGTGCACCGTGCGCACCATCGGCTCACGTCCGGCGCCCGGCACCCCGCCGAGTTCGGGTGCGAGCGCGGTCAACTGCCGGGTGAGGGCGTTGCGAACCCGCAGGGCGGCCTGTTTGGAATGGGTGAGTACCAGCACCGAATCCGGATCGGCGCCCGCGACGATGCGATCGGCGGCGAGATCGGTGAGCAGCGCGGTTTTCCCGGTGCCGGGGCCGCCCAGCACCTGCCAGGGTCGCCAGCCCGGGTCCGCGCCCGACCCACCCGCGAACAGCGTTCGGACATCGGCACCCCATTCGCGTAACCGGGGTGCGGTCTCACTGCGGCGCACCAGTCGCACCGAGCTATCCGATCGCATCACACGCGCTATTTCAACAGACACCCCCGACAGGATCGAATTCCGTGACAGCAAACGAACCCCGCGCATCCGATGTGTCCGTGTTGTGATCGGCGCCACGCCTGCCCGGGCGATTTTCACGAATTCGCGCCGATCTCCGACTGCGGTCGATAATGCCTGGTAGAGAGCTTGCACGCCGCACCGCACCGCACCGCGCCGGGGCCGCTGCGAATATCGGGCCGAAAATCCCACCGCCGCAGTCGTTCCCCGGCGGTTCACCGGCGCGGCCAGCGCCCGGCAATCCCCGTGCCCGATTCTCGCGAACGCAACGCACCGCTCGCACCGCCGCGGCGCCGACGGCACAATGATCGGGTGTCCGACGCCCCTATTCATCGATTCGGCCCCGCCGACGGCCCGCTCGTCCTCGCCCTGCACGGCCTGACCGGGCACGGGCGGCGGTGGAGCGCGCTGGCCGAGGGCCACTTGCCCGAGGTGCGCGTCGTCGCTCCCGACCTGCGCGGCCACGGGCGGGCGAGCTCGCTACCACCGTGGACCTTCGAGCAGATCGTCGACGATCTGGTTCCGCTGCTCACCGAACCGGCGGTCGTCGTGGCGCATTCGTTCGGAGCGGCCGTCGCCGTCCATCTGTCCCGCCACCGCCCCGATCTGGTCCGCGCACTGGTGCTGCTCGATCCCGCGATCGGCCTCGATCCGGTTCTGCTTCACGACATCGCCGAGGCGGGGCTGGCACGACCGGACTACGCCGACGTCGCCGAGGCGCGTCACGACAAACTCGAGACGGCCTGGGCCGATGTGGACCCCGAACTCCTCGACGCCGAACTCGCCGAACATCTGGTCGATGCTCCCGAGGGCCGGGTCACCTGGCGGATGAGCCTGCCCGCCGTCACGTCCTACTGGAGTCAGCTGGCGCGCGAGCTGATCCTGCCGCCGCCGCACATTCCGACCGTGCTGGTCCGCGCCGGTAAATCCCCGTTCGTCACCCCCGCGACCGTCGAGGCGTTCGCCACGCTGCCGGATTTCACGCTGCGCGAATTCGACTGCGATCACATGGTCGCCCAGGCGCGGCCCGCCGAGACCGCGGCCGTCATCCGGTCGGTGCTCTGATGCCCACGACGGACGCCGAGATCGAGCGGGTGCGGGAACTGGTCGCGGCCATCCCGCCCGGCCGGGTCGCCACCTACGGCGATATCGCGGCGGCGGCCGGACTGTCGACGCCGCGAACCGTCGGCTGGATCATGCGCACCGACTCCGCCGATCTGCCCTGGCATCGGGTGCTACGCGCCGACGGCACCCCGGCGAGCCATCTGGCCCACCGCCAGTTGCGCAGGCTGGCCGAGGAGGGCTGCCCGATCCGCGGCGACCGCGTGGACCTGGCCGCCGCCCGCCACAGATTCGCCCACTGACGGCATCGCCGATATCCGAATTCGCCCATTACTCCGGTTCGGCGGTTACCGTGGAGGAATGACCACCCGTCTGGCGTGCGTGGTGTTCGATGCGATCCGGCCACGGAACGTGGCGCGGTTCTGGGCGGAGTTGCTCGACTGGCAGATCACCGTGGACCGTCCGCACGCGGTCGAGGTGGCTGCTTCCGATCCGGATGCCGCCGATGTGTCGTTGATGTTCGTGCCGACGGCCGGACCCAAGTCCGGGAAGAACCGCATCCATCTCGATGTGGTGGGTCGTTCGCTGGATCATCAACGCGTACAGGTGGATCGGGCGCTGGCGCTGGGCGCGCGGCCGATCGATATCGGGCAGGGCGCGGTGCCCTGGACGGTGCTCGCCGACCCCGAGGGCAACGAATTCTGCGTCCTCGAACCGCGCGAGGAATATGTGGATACCGGCGCGGTCGCCGCGATCGTCGTCGACACTCCGCATCCCACCCGGCTGGCCCGGTTCTGGGAGACCGCCGCGGGCTGGCCGCTGACCCACGACGAATCGCGAATGGCCGGCATCCGCTCGGCCACCGGTCAGGGTCCGTGGCTGGAATTCCTGCGCACCCAGGTCGCGGCCCGCGAATGCGATCGCGTCCACCTCGATGTCGTCACCTATTCCACCGGCGATCCCGCGGACGAGGTCGCCCGGCTCACCGCAGCCGGTGCCGTCCCCTGCCAGGGCGCCGCGGTGCACCCACCGGCCCAGGCGATGCTGACCGATCCGGAGACGAACCGCTTCCGGTTGTTGCGTGCGCCCTGCGATTGACGCGGTCGCGAGCGGACGACGGGCGTGCGCCCGTCGTGCCGTTCGCCGTCCGATGTGGGCGGTTTACCATCGGTCCATGATCAACCTCCCGGGTGAGCCGCTGTGACCACTGTCGACGCGATCGTGCTGGCCGGTGGGCGGGCGACCCGGATGGGCGGGGTGGACAAACCCGCGATCGCGGTCGGCGGGCGGGCGATGCTCACCGTGGCGCTGGACGCGGTCGCCGACTGTGTGCGCACGGTGGTGGTCGGCCCGCATCGGCCCGAACTGGCGCCCGAGATCCGGCAGGTGCAGGAGGTGCCGGCCGGAGCGGGCCCGGTCGCGGCCGTCGCCTGCGCGGTCCGCGCCCTCGAGGAATGTGATTTCCCGGCCGATCTGGTCGTGGTCCTGGCCGCCGACCTGCCCTTTCTCACCGCCGCCGTGATCGGCGAATTGATCGGGCACGCAACGACTTCCGATGCCGATGCGGTATTCGCGACCGACGAATCCGGCCGTCCGCAATATCTGGTCGGGGTGTGGCGGCGGACGGCGCTGCTGTCGGCCCTGCGGCAGCTGGATTCGGTGACCAATCAGCCGATGAAGGCGCTGGTCCCGGTCGACACCCTGATGGTGACGCTGCCCGGTATCACCGATTGCGACACCCCGGAACAGGTGCGCGCGGCCCAGGCCGCCGCCCCGGCGTTGCCCTTGGCGCAGGCACGCGAGCTGCTGCGCACCGCCATCACCCGGCTGCCGGTGCACGAGGCCCGGCCGGCAGCGGTGCGGGGTGCGGCGTTGGCGGCCCCGCTGCGCGCCGCCTCGGCGCTGCCCCGCTTCGACGTGTCGGCGATGGACGGTTACGCGGTGTCCGGCGAGGAACCGTGGCGCCTGCGCCACGATGTGGGCTTCGCGGGTGGTGAGCGACCGGTGGGCCTGCTCGCCGGTGAGGCGGTCCGCATCGCCACCGGCGCTCACGTCCCGGAGGGCACCGACACCGTGGTGCGCGACGAATTCGTCCGGCTCGACGACGGGCTGCTGCGACGGCTACCCGAGGCGCCGATCCGCGACGATGTGCGCCACCGCGGCGAGGATTGGCACAGCGGCGATATCGTCGCCGCCGAGGGCACCCCCGTCAACGCGGCACTGATCTCCGTCGCGACCGCCGCCGAGGTGGTCACCGCGCAGGTCCGCGGACCCGTGCGGGCACGAATCGTGATGACCGGCGACGAAATTCGCAGTGCAGGTCCGCTGCACAGCGGCCAGACCCGCGATTCGGTCGGCCCCGTCTTCCCGGAGTTGTTGTCCTGGTACGGAATCGAATCGTCGGACCGGGTGCATCTGCGCGACACGCCCAACGGCTTCGACGATGTGCTCTCCGATACGACCGACGACCACCTGCTGGTCGTGGTCGGCGCGACCGGTGGCGGCGCGGCCGACCAACTGCGCGGTGCACTGGATCGGGCCGGGGCGCGAATTCTGGTGCACCGTTTGCGGATGCGACCGGGCGGCTCCACGGTGGTCGCCGAATTGCCCAGCGGCCCTGTGGTGCTCGGGCTTCCGGGTAATCCCTACGCGGCGGTCGCGACGCTGTGGGCGCTGGCCCCGGCCATCGTCTCCGGTCTCACCGGCCGCATACCGGCACGGGTGCGGACCGGACCGCTCCTGAACGCCGGCGACGTCTCCGGTCCGGTGCCGCGCATCCTGCCCGCGCGGGCGGCCGAGGCGGGCGGCTGGGTCGCCGACGGCCATATCCGTACCGCACATCTGGCCGGGCTGCTCGACCGCGACGGTCTGGTCGTCGTCCCCGCCGGCGCCGTCGACGGCGAGCCGGTCGAATATCTGCCCCTGCCGGGCTGACGCCGCGCGAACCGGGGAATTCCGCCGACCAACTGTCCCCGGCCGGCACCGGTTGCGCGCACAGTGCGCCGAACCCTGGTGGCAGCACGCCGGGGCGGGTTCCCTGGTCGTATGCCAGTGCCCGAGTATGCCCGCGGATACGACGCCTTCACCGGCGAGATCGGCCGTACCACCGCCGATTCCTCCCCGGCGTGGGACTATCCGCCGAGTGCGCCCGCGGGAGCGCCGAACATCATCGTGGTTCTGGTAGACGATATGGGCTACAGCGATATCGGCCCGTTCGGCTCCGAAATCGAGACGCCGACCTTGAACCGGCTGGCCGAGCGCGGCGTCCGGCTCACCAACTACCACACCACCCCGCTGTGTTCGCCCTCGCGCGCGGCCCTGCTGACCGGCCTCAATTCCCATCGCGCCGGATTCGGCTTCGTCGCCAACGCCGATCCCGGCTACCCGGGCCTGCGCCTGGAACTCGCCGACGATGTGCTGACCCTGCCGGAGATATTGCGCGCCGGCGGCTACGCCACCTATGCGGTCGGCAAATGGCACCTCGTGCGCGACGCCACGATGAACCCTGCGGCACACCGTGATTCGTGGCCGACACAGCGCGGATTCGATCGGTACTACGGTTCGCTGGAGGGTTTCAACTCGTTCTTCTACCCGAACCAGATCGTCTCCGACTCCTCCGTGGTGGATATCGAGCAGTACCCGGAGGACTACTACGTCACCGACGATCTGACCGACAAGGCGATCACCTACCTGAAGGATCTGCGCGCCCACGACGCGGACAAGCCGTTCTTCCTCTATTTCGCCCACGTCGCCATGCACGGCCCGCTGCAGGCCAAGGACGTCGATCTGGCGAAATATCGCGGGCGATACGCACAGGGCTGGGACGCGGTGCGACAGAGCCGATTCGCCTCCCAGCTGGCCCAGGGACTCTTCGCGCCGGGAACCGAACAGCAACCGCGCAACACCGAACCGGGTTACGAAGCGCAGGAATGGGATTCGCTGAGCGCCGAGCAGCAGCGCCGCTTCGCCCGGTACATGGAGGTGTACGCCGCGATGGTCGACAGCATCGACCAGAGCCTCGGGCGAGTCCTCGACACCGTCGAGCAGTTCGGCGAACTGGACAACACGATCGTGGTGTTCACCTCCGACAACGGCGGCACCGCCGAGGGCGGGCCGGTCGGCACCCGCAGCTATCTGGCCGAATTCGCGCACGTCGACGATCCGGACTGGGTGGGCGATGTCCCGCACGACGAGGATCTGATCGGCACCGCCCGTCTCGGCGTGCACTATCCGCGGGGCTGGGGGCAAGCGTCGAACACGCCCTTCCGGTTCTACAAGGGACAGACCTTCGCCGGTGGGGTGCGGGTGCCGTTCATCATCTCCTGGCCGAAGGGACTGCCGGACAACACGATTCGTGACGAATATGTGTACGTCACCGACTTGGCGCCGACCCTGCTGGAGCTGTCCGGAGTCTCGCGCCCCTCGGTGCGAAACGGCCTGCCGGCCAAGGATTTCGACGGCGTTTCGGCGGCGGAGGTGCTGCGGGATCTCGATGCCCGCTCCCGGCATGTCGAGCAGTATTCGGAAATGACCGGCCATCGCGGCTTCTACCGGGACGGCTGGAAACTGCTCGCGTTGCACGAGCCGGGCGGCGAGGTGGACGCGCCGAACTGGCAGCTGTTCGACGTGCGGACCGATCCCACCGAATTGCACGATGTCGCCACCGAATTTCCCGGCAAGGTGCGTGAACTGGCCGCGGCGTGGGACGAGGCGGCCTGGCGTAATACCGTCTTCCCGCTGCTGACCCGCCGGGATCTGGCGCGTCGGCGCCCCGAGGAAGCCCGGCTGTCCGAGCCCTTGCGCATCCTGCCCGGGACGCCGACGCTCGAGCGGTATCGCTCGCAACGCCTCATCGCCTACCGCGATTTCGCCGTCACCGCCGAACTCGCGGGCTACCACGCCGGTGACGAAGGGGTACTCGTCGCCCACGGCGACCCGCAGGGAGGTTATCTGCTCTACATCGAGAACGGCCGAATCGTGTTCGGTTTCAACTCGTTCGGCCGGTATACCGAGGTGTCTGCGCTCATCGCCTCCGGTGCGCGGGAGGTCACCCTGGCCGCGACGGTACGGCCGCGCCTGCGCTGGGACTTCGCCCTCTCCGTCGACGGCACCTCCGTCGCCGCCCTCCCCGACCAGGTCCAGCTCGTCGGCATGGCCCCCTGGACCGGTATCTCGGTCGGCGTGGACGCCCGCGGCCCTGTCGCCTGGGACCTGCGACAGCGCCGCGGCGCGTTCCGCTACACCGGGTCACTGCGCGCCGTCACCTACACCCCGGGGCCGCTACAGGTACCGGAGCAGGTGGTGCGGGCGGTGGAGTCGGAGGCAGAACTCGTGGCCGAATAGGGGCCCGAGTTATGCCGGATAGTCCACGGCCGGCCCGAAAGTGCCGTCCCCGTTGCCGTCTCGCACTGTGATGTTGCCTGTGAGGGTGTTGCCGATGACCACGTCGAGTTTCCCGTCACCGTTGAAGTCGGCGAGCGCCGGAGTGGACAGCGGGACCAGACCGCCGGAGGGGTAGACGGCTGCCGGCGGGTCGAAGGTGCCGTCGCCGTGGCCGTGCAGGACGGCGATGCTCGAGGTGCCGCCGTTGGCTACGACGAGATCGGGTTTGCCGTCACCGTCTACGTCGGCGACGTCGAAGCACTGCGGCAGCAGTCCACCGGTCGGGTAGGCGACGGCCGGCGAGAACGTGCCGTCGCCCCGGTTCGTGAGGACCGAGACGGTCGCGTCGACGAGGTTGGAGAACAAGATGTCCGGTTTGCCGTCACCGGTGACATCGCGCGCCATCCCGTACCACGCGGTCGATGCCCCCGAATCGAAAGTGACCGGCGCGGCGAAGGTTCCGTCCCCGTGGCCTCGGTAGATCTGGATCGTGCTGTTGACGTAGTTGCCGCGCAGCAGGTCGAGATTGCCGTCACCGTCGAAATCGGCGACATCGGCCGAACCGGATCCGACACCACCGGCGCTGGATATCGTCACCGCGGGCGAGAAGGTGCCGTCGCCGTGGCCGCGCAGCAGCGACCACGACGGCGCTTGGTTCGAGGTGGCGAGATCAAGGTTTCCGTCGTGATCGAAATCGGCGGCGACCAAGGCGCCCGGCGCGAAGTCGGTGGCGTAGTTGACCGCGGGCGCGAAGGTGCCGTCGCCACGGCCCAGCAGGATGGAGACGTCGCTCGAGGCGAAGTTCGTGACGGCCAGATCCACTGTGCCGTCGTGGTCGAGGTCCGTGATGGCGACGTAGTCGGCTTGGCCGCCGGTGGCGTAGTGCACGGCCGGCCGCAAGCCACCTCCCGGCTTGCCCAGGAAGACCGATACACCCCCGCCGAGAAGGTAATCACTGAAGACGACATCCGGCACACCGTCAGCGTTGATATCGGCGATCGCCGGTACCGCCGGTCCCATCAGATTGGGCGGTACCGGATCCGCTTGCGCCACAGTGCCTGCGACCACCGCGTGAGCGGCGAGTGCCAGCGGCGCGAGAACGCTGACAACGGAAATAGAGCGCGACATCGGTTCTCCTGTTGTTGGATTCGGGGGCAGCCTATGGTCTTCCCGCCCTTGGCGGCATCGCTCCGGCTACCCTCGATCTCCTTCGACGAGAACCTGATCGGCATCGCTCGTCGCGGCGGAGAGCTACTCCGCGCGCACGTATCGAGCCGCTGCCGCGACCGCGTCCATATCGATGACCACACCTGGATTCGCCTGCTGGACTTCGAGCATCTCCAACGCCACGTCGATCACCGTCGTCCGGCGGGCCGAGGTGATCAGCTCCTGCCGGATGTAGGCGCTCAGGGGCATTCCGGCGGCGCCCGCGCGACGCGCGAGAACGCTCCAGGTGTGCGCCGGAAGGTCGTAGTCACGGATCACGGCCATGGCGGCGGCGTCGATGCCGGAATCGTGACGGCCGGGACGCTCGGCATCCAGAAATTCCACGACCGCGTCCAGTGGAACGCGCCAACCAGCGAGCTCGATCAGTTCGCCGCGAATATGGGCGTTCATGGAGAGACCGGCTGCGCGCGCCCGGCGCCGTAGGACGTCGGCCGTCGGGGTGGGCAGGTCATCGGTCGGAATCATCGCCATCGTGACACCGTAGCCACGTGGCCGGGCGGGCGGTGCGATATTCGGCGTCGCGCGGATGTGTTAACAAATGTAAAACGCCCGCGAAGCGCCGGTTTCCAAAGCATCACCGAGCGCGTGGACGGCGGCTCTGCGTCGACGGCCCGGCACCGTGGGAATCGGTATCGCCGCAGGTCGGACCGGAATCACCCCGCGCGATCGGCAATTGCCCAGTGACCGGCACGTTTCCCCCACCTCACAGCTCACCTGTGGCTCGCGCGCGGTGTGAGCGGATCGTTTTGCCGCCCCCGCGAGCGTCCTTACTCTCGGACTGGTCAGCCCGGTTCATGTGTCTCGATGGGGGCGTTGTGGTCATATCGCACAAAAAGGGTTCGGCCCCCTCATCAGAGTCGAACGGCGTAACCGAGTCGGCGGCCGATGCCTTGCTGAAGGTGGGCCGCTACTTCCAGCGCGGGGAGGTGTCGGGTGATCTTCGCACCGTGCACAAGGTCGGCGGGCGCGAGGCCGACGAGTTCTACCGCGACCGCTGGGCCCACGACAAGGTGGTCCGGTCCACGCACGGCGTCAACTGCACCGGCTCCTGCTCCTGGAAGATCTACGTCTCCGACGGCGTGATCACCTGGGAGTCCCAGCAGACCGACTATCCCTCGGTCGGCGCCGACAAACCGGAGTACGAGCCGCGCGGCTGCCCGCGCGGGGCCTCGTTCTCCTGGTACACGTATTCCCCTGCGCGCGTGCGTTATCCGTATGTGCGCGGAGTCCTGCTCGAGATGTACCGCGAGGCGAAGGCCCGGTTGAAGGATCCGGTGCTGGCCTGGGAATCCATCGTCGAGGACCCCGAGCAGGCCAAGACCTACAAATCCGCGCGCGGCAAGGGCGGATTCGTGCGCGCGGAATGGTGGGAGGCCGCCGAAATCGCCGCCGCGGCACACGTTTACACCATCAAGCAGTACGGGCCGGACCGCATCGCGGGTTTCTCACCGATCCCCGCGATGTCGATGGTCTCGCATGCGGTCGGCGCCCGGTTCATCTCCCTGCTCGGTGGTTCGATGCTGTCGTTCTACGACTGGTACGCCGACCTGCCGGTCGCCTCGCCGCAGGTGTTCGGCGACCAGACCGACGTCCCGGAATCCGCGGACTGGTTCGACGCCGGCTATCTGATCATGTGGGGTTCGAACGTCCCGGTCACCCGCACCCCGGACGCGCACTACATGACCGAGGCCCGCTATCGCGGCCAGAAGGTGGTGGTGGTCTCCCCCGACTACGCCGACAACACCAAATTCGCCGACGAATGGGTCCCCGCCCGCCCGGGCACCGACGCCGCGCTGGCGATGGCGATGGGCCATGTGGTGCTGCGCGAATTCTTCGTCGACCGGTCCACCGCGCGATTCGACGACTACATCAAGCGCTACACCGATCTGCCGTTCCTGATCACGCTGGACGAGCGCGAGGGCGGCTGGAACGGCGAGGGCGAATATCGCGGCCACACCTGGCTGCCCGGTAAGTTCCTCACCGCCGCCGACCTCGCCGCCGCGGGCCTCCCCGGTTTCGACGTGGACAACGCCGAGCACAAGACCGTTCTCCTGGACGGCGACGGAAATCCCCTGGTGCCCAACGGCACCCTCGGCGACCGGTTCTCCGGATCCGGCGCCGGGCGATGGAATCTGGACCTCGGCGACGTCGATCCGCTGATGACTCTGTACGGCCGCACCGACGATGCTGCGGCCGTACAGTTCCCCCGCTTCGACGGCGAGACCGGCACGGTCACCCGTTCGGTGCCGACCACCGTCGTCGCCGGACGCCGCGTCACGACCGTCTTCGACCTGCTGCTCGCGCAATACGGCGTCGGGCGCCCGGAACTGCCGGGCGACTGGCCCACCGGCTACGACGACCCGAGTGCGCCGTACACTCCCGCCTGGCAGGAGTCGATCACGGGAGTACCTGCGGCACAGGCCATTCGGATCGCCCGCGAGTTCGCCGACAACGCCGATCGCTCCGGCGGCCGGTCGATGATCCTCATGGGCGCCGGGACCAATCACTGGTTCCACTCCGATCAGATCTATCGCGCCTTCTTCACCCTGACGCTGCTCACCGGATGCCAGGGCGTCAACGGCGGCGGCTGGGCGCACTACGTGGGCCAGGAGAAGTGCCGCCCGGTCACCGGGTGGTCGACCCTGGCATTCGGCCTGGACTGGCAGCGCTCGCCGCGGCAGATGCAGGGCACGGTGTTCTGGTATCTGACCAACGACCAGTGGCGCTACGACCCCTTCACCTCCGAATCCTTCGCCTCCCCACTGGGTTCCGGCGCGTTCGCGGGGCGCACGGCCGCCGACAATATCGCGCTGGCCTCGCGGCTGGGCTGGATGCCGACGTATCCGACGTTCGACCGCAATCCGCTGGATCTGGTCGAAGCCGCCGAGGCCGCGGGCCAGACGCCGCAGGACTATGTGGTCGGCAACCTGAAATCCGGTGATCTCGAGTTCGCCTGCGAGGATCCCGACGCGCCCCGGAACTTCCCCCGCGTGCTCACCGTGTGGCGGGCCAATCTGCTCGGCTCCTCGGGTAAGGGCAACGAATATTTCCACCGGCATCTGCTCGGCGCGGATTCCAATCTGCAGGCCGACGATTCGGCCGGGGTGCCACCGCAGGAAGTGCGCCGGCCGGAACAGGCGCCGACCGGAAAACTGGATCTGCTGGTGTCGCTGGATTTCCGGATGACCTCGACGACACTGTTCTCCGATATCGTCCTGCCCGCCGCCACCTGGTACGAGAAACACGACCTGTCCTCGACGGATATGCATCCGTTCGTGCACGCCTTCTCCCCCGCGATCTCCCCGCCGTGGGAGGCGAAAACCGATTTCGAGGCCTTCCACCGCATAGCGCGCGGCTTCTCCTGGCTGGCCGAGAAACATCTCGGCGTCCGCAGGGATCTGGTCGCCGTTCCGCTGCAACACGATTCGGCCGACGCGCTGGCGCAGGCGCGTGGGCGGGTGCTGGACTGGAAAGCCGGTGAATGCGAACCCGTTCCGGGCCGGACCATGCCGAAACTCGTTGTCGTGGAGCGGGACTACCCGAAGCTTGCCGAGAAGATGGCGGCGCTGGGCCCGCTGATCGAAACGCTCGGGGTCACCACCAAGGGCGTCACGACCGTCCCCGACGCCGAGGTCGAGTATCTGCGCGGAGTCAACGGCACCGTGGTCTCCGGCGTCGCGCAGGGCCGCCCGTCACTGGCCAAGGACGTGCACGCGGCGGAGGCCGTCCTGGCGCTGTCCGGCACCACCAACGGCCGGTTGGCGGTGGAGGGCTTCCACGCGCTGGAGCGCCGCACCGGCACCCGGCTGGCGGATCTGGCGGCCGAGCACGAAGGCAAGCGGATCACCTTCGCCGATACGCAGGCCAGGCCGGTGCCGGTGATCACGTCACCGGAATGGTCCGGATCCGAAACCGGCGGGCGGCGGTACTCCCCGTTCACCATCAACACCGAACGGCTCAAGCCCTGGCATACGCTCACCGGACGCCAGCACTTCTATCTCGATCACGACTGGATGATCGAACTGGGCGAACAACTTCCGATCTTCCGGCCACCGCTCGACATGTCGGTGCTGTTCCGCGAACCCGGCGTCGGGGCGGTCGGCGAGCGAGGCGTCACCGTCCGCTACCTCACTCCGCATTCGAAGTGGTCCATCCACTCCGCGTATCAGGACAATCTGCATATGCTCACCCTCTCGCGGGGCGGGCAGGCGATCTGGATGTCGGACCGCGACGCGGCGAAAATCGGTGTGGCCGACAATGATTGGATCGAGGCGGTCAACCGCAACGGTGTGGTCGTCGCCCGGGCGATCGTCAGCCATCGTATGCCCGAGGGCACCGTCTTCATGTATCACGCCCAGGACCGCGCGGTCGACGTACCGCGCATCGAGGGCACCCCGGACATGCGGGCGGGCCGAGGCAAACGGGGCGGCATCCACAACGCGCTCACCCGGATCATGATCAAGCCCACGCATCTGATCGGCGGATACGCCCAGCAGTCGTTCGCCCTGAACTACCACGGGCCCACCGGAAATCAGCGTGACGAGGTCACCACGATCCGGAGACGCTCACAGGAAGTGGAGTACTGATATGCGTGTCATGGCACAGCTGGCCATGGTGATGAACCTGGACAAGTGCATCGGCTGTCACACCTGCAGCGTCACCTGCAAACAGGCCTGGACCAACCGGGGCGGCACCGAGTACGTCTGGTTCAACAATGTGGAAACCCGGCCGGGACAGGGATATCCGCGGCAGTACCAGGATCAGGAGAAGTGGAAGGGCGGCTGGACGCTGGACCGCCGCGGCCGCCTCACCCTGAAGTCCGGCTCGCGCATGAAGCGGCTGCTCAACATCTTCGCCAATCCGGATCTGCCGACGGTGTCGGACTACTACGACCCCTGGAGCTACGACTACGACACGCTCCTGTCGGCGCCGGCCATGGACACCACCCCGGTGGCACGGCCCAAATCGCTGATCACCGGCGAGGATACGAAGGTCACCTGGGGCGCGAACTGGGACGACGACCTCGGCTCCGGGCCGGAACAGGTCGGCCGGGATCCGTTGCTGGCGCGGCTGTCGGACCAGGTCAAACTCGAGTTCGAGCAGACCTTCATGTTCTATCTGCCGCGCATCTGCGAACACTGCCTGAACCCGTCCTGCGGCGCCTCCTGTCCCTCGGGGGCGATCTACAAGCGTGCCGAGGACGGCATCGTGCTGGTCGACCAGGACAAATGCCGCGGCTGGCGGCAGTGCATCACCGGCTGCCCGTACAAGAAGATCTACTTCAACCACAAGACCGGCAAGGCCGAGAAATGCACGTTCTGCTATCCGCGCGTGGAGGTCGGTATCCCGACCGTCTGCTCGGAGACGTGTGTGGGGCGGCTGCGCTACATCGGCGTCATGCTCTACGACGCCGACGCGGTCCTCGAGGCGGCCTCGGTGACCGATCCGGAGCAGTTGTATCCGTCGCAGCTGGGCGTATTCCTCAATCCGCACGATCCGCGGGTGATCGCCGAGGCCGAACGCGCCGGAATCTCGCCGGAATGGATTGCCGCGGCGCAGGATTCGCCGGTCTACAAGCTGATCGTCGACTACAAGATCGCGTTGCCGTTGCATCCGGAATACCGGACCATGCCGATGGTCTGGTACGTGCCGCCGCTGTCGCCGGTGGTGGATGTGCTGGCCGAGACCGGGCACGACGGTGAGGATGCCGGAAATCTGTTCGGCGCCATCGATTCGCTGCGCATTCCGGTGGAATATCTGGCGGAGTTGTTCACCGCCGGGGATATCGGGCCCGTGCGCGCGGCATTGCAGCGGCTGGCCGGGATGCGGTCGTTCATGCGCTCGATCAACCTCGGCCAGGAACCCGATCT
Source organism: Nocardia aobensis NBRC 100429 (assembly GCF_000308375.1). GTDB lineage: Bacteria > Actinomycetota > Actinomycetes > Mycobacteriales > Mycobacteriaceae > Nocardia > Nocardia aobensis. The sequence goes on from NZ_BAFQ01000148.1 coordinate 24,324, forward strand.
GGCGATTCCCGGCGCGGTGGGCCTGGAACCGGAGGAGATCGAGGCGATGTACCGGCTGCTGGCCATCGCCAAATACGAACACCGGTACGTGATTCCGTCGGGCGCGACCTCCCGGGCGCACGAACTGGATTCGCTGGCGACGGGGTGCAGTCTGGACGGCGACGGCGGGCCGGGGATGACGGCCTTCGATGTGACGTCGGAGAAGTTCGCGCTCGTCGACGCCAATTCGGCTGCGCCGGAGCAGAAGTCGTCGCGGATCAACCTGCTGAACTGGGACGGCGGGTCGACCGAGGGCCTGGTGCCGGAACGCAACGGCAACGGTGCCGCCGACGGGCATCCGGCGACGAACGGACATGAGAACGGTCCCGCACACGACGTAGTAGACGACACGCTGCCCGAACCGAGCGGAGCGAGCCGATGAGGATGTGCCACCGCCCCGGTTCCGCACGAGGAGAGGTGCGGTCATGGGACTGCTGACGTTGCGGAGGCGCCCCGCGCCGCTCGTCCCGATGTCCGAGCGGGATCGCCGGCTGACCTGGCGGATCTCAGCGCTCCTCCTCGATTACCCCGGCCCGGACACGCTGGCGATGCTCGCCGATTTGTCCGAGGCGGTGACCGCGCTCCCGGAGCCGGTGCGCGCCGATCTCGATCGGCTGCTCACCCACCTGACCGGTACCGAACCGCTGTCCCTGGCGCGCGACTACGTCGACACCTTCGACCTGCGCCGGCGCGCCAGTCTGCATCTGACCTATTACGCCTACGGCGACACCCGCAAGCGCGGTATGGCGCTGCTGCGGTTCAAGCACGCCTATCGGCACGCCGGGGCGGAGTTGTCGGATCGCGAACTGCCCGACCATCTTCCGGTGCTGCTGGAGTTCGCCGCGACCGTCGACCCGATCGGCGGTGAACGCCTGCTCGGCGAACACGTACCGGTGCTGGAGATGTTGCGGCTCTCGCTCACCGACAGCGAATCGCCGTATGCCGGCGCCCTCGCCGCCGTCCTCGCCACCCTGCCCCCACCCACCACGGCAGATCGCCGCCGGATCGCGGAACTGGCCGCGCAGGGACCGCCGGACGAGGATGTCGGGCTGGAACCGTATTCGATGAACGGCGAGTCGACGCATCCCGCCATGAACCCCGACCTGTATTCGCCGCCCACCGCCGGAACCTCCGCCACCGCAGGGCTTTTCGCCGGATCCGGAGATCGACGATGACATCCACCGTCTGGGCCACCCTGCCCTACATCGCCTTCACCTCGTTCGTGCTGGGCCATCTCTGGCGCTACCGCAACGACCAATTCGGCTGGACCACACGGTCTTCGCAGATCTACGAATCCCGGCTGCTGCGCCTGGGCAGCCCGCTGTTCCACTTCGGTATGCTCGGTGTGATCGGTGGACATGTGCTGGGCGTGTTGATTCCGGAGTCCTGGACCGACGCGGTCGGCATCTCCGAACACCTCTATCACCTGGTCGCCGTCTCCGCGGGTACGGTGGCGGGCGTCGCGGTGATCGCCGGTATCGCGATCCTCGCCTATCGCCGCGTGCGTGTCCCGGCCGTGCGCAAGGCGACCACCACCAACGACACGTTCATGTACGTGCTGCTCGCGGCCGCGCTGATCACCGGGTTGCTCAATACCGTCGGCAGCAATCTGCTGTGGGGCACCTACAACTATCGCGAAACCGTATCTCCTTGGTTCCGAAGCCTTTTCACGGCCCATCCGCAGCCGGACCTGATGGTCGGCACGCCCTGGACCTTTCAGGCGCACGGGCTCATCGTGCTGACGCTCATCGCCGTCTGGCCCTACACGCGGCTGGTCCACATGTTCAGCGCCCCGGTCGGCTACCTGGTGCGCCCGTACGTGGTGTACCGCAGCAAACCTGTCGATGTGGCGAACAAGAAGAAGTACGCGCGGGCCTGGCAGAGCCCGGTACTGCCACCGTCACGCTGAAGCGGCCGTTCCGCAGCCCTTGACCTGGAGCGCACTCCACGGACTAGCTTCGCCGGTATGAGCGATTCCCTCGGGCCCGCACCGAGTTTCGGCATCAAGACGACACCCGCGCACGTCGGCTACGCGGACATCCTGCGGGTGTGGCTGGAGGCCGACGACATACCCGAGATCGAGCATGCCTGGTTGTACGACCATCTGCTGCCGCGGGCGGCGGTCGGACTGCCCGGGCACGACGGTGTCGATTCGGCGGGGAGCCGGTCGGCGGGGCCGGTCCTCGAGGGCTGGACGCTGCTGGCGGCGCTGGCGGCGCGGACGCGACGACTCCGGCTCGGAGTGCTGGTGTCCAACAACCGGATTCGGCATCCGGCACTGCTGGCGAAGATGGCCGCCACCGTCGACGTGATCTCGGGTGGTCGACTGGATTTCGGGATCGGCGTCGGCGGGTTCCCGCGCAACGATCCCCGCTTCGCGACGATGGTGGCGCCCGAGTACGCGGCGTACGGCATTCCGGTCGGCACCTGGCGCGATGCGGTGAGCAGTTTGGGTGAGGCCTGCGTCCTGATCCGGCGGATGTGGACCGAGGAGGTGTTCGACTTCCCGGGCGAATACTTCCCTCTCACCGGCGCCCAATGCGATCCGAAACCCGTCCAGCGGCCCCACCCGCCGATTCTGCTCGCCGGTGCGGGCGCGTCGACGCTGCCGATCGTGGCCGCCCACGCCGATCTCTGGAATGTGATCGGACCCCCGCTGACCGGCGTCGACACCCTCCGCGAACACAGCCGGGCACTGGACGACCACTGCGCGGCGATCGGCCGCGATCCCGCACACATCACCCGTTCGGCGCAACTGCCCATCTCCTACGACGCCCCCGGCCGCATACGCGAGACGCTGCTCGAGCTGATCGACGCCGGTTTCACCCACCTGGTCCTCAACCCGCCCGCCCCGTATCCGGACGGAGTCGCCCACTGGATCGCCGACGAAATCATCCGCCCGACCCTGGACGCCGCCCCGCACTGAGCGGTTCTCCTCCGGAATTCCCGTCACGCCGCCGTTGTTGCCCAGATCCGAGAGCCTAGTTGTCGAATCGGAAGGGAATGTGCCGCATGTCACAGGGTTTGGTCGATGGGCCGGGGATTCGCCTGGACGAATTGTTCGCCGAATTTCACGCGGGATCGTTGCGGTTGCGGAACCGGTTCGCGATGGCTCCGATGACGCGGGCGAAATCGCCCGACGGTGTTCCGAATGCGGAGAATATCGACTACTACCGCGAACACGCGGCCGGAGGAGTCGGTCTCATCATCACCGAGGGGACCTACGTCCGGGGACCGGCGGCCGGGCCGATCCGGAAGGTGCCGCGGTTCTACGGCGACGAGAGTGCGGCCGGGTGGCGTGCGGTGGTCGAGGCCGTGCACGCCGAAGGAGCGGCCATCGTGCCGCAGCTGTGGCATACCGGCGTCGATCGCGGGAACGAACCCCGCTTCGAGCCGGAGACGCCGACCGTGAGCCCCTCCGGAGTGGACTTCACCGGAGCGCCGGTGGGACGTGCGCTGACGACCGGCGACCTGGACACGCTCGTCGACTCGTATGTGGAGTCCGCGCTCCTGGCCCGGGAGCTGGGATTCGACGGCATCGAACTGCACGGCGCGCACGGTTATCTGCTCGATCAATTCTTCTGGGCCGCAACCAATCACCGTGACGACGACTACGGCGGCTCCCTCCGGCGGCGCGCCGCATTCCCGGCTCGGGTGGTCGCTGCCGTGCGCGCGGCCGTCGGCCCGGATTTCCCGATCATCTACCGCTTCTCGCAGTGGAAGGGCGTCGACTACAGCGCCCGCATCGCCGAGAGCCCGGCGGAACTCGAAGAGTTGCTGACCCCGCTCGTGGAAGCGGGTGTCGACATCTTCCACACCTCGCTGCGTCGGCACTGGCTACCCGAATTCACCGATGCCGCCGACGATCTCAGCCTGGCCGGCTGGACCAAGAAGATCACGGGGCTGCCGGTGATCACCGTCGGTTCGGTCGGCGTGGACAGTGTCTTCCGCGGCGACACCATCGACGAAACGCAGGCGCAGCGCTTCACCCTGCTGCGCGAGCAGTTCGAACGCGGCGAATTCGATGTCGTCGCGCTGGGCCGGGCACTGCTCGCCGACCCGGAATGGGTGAACAAGATGCGGGCCGGGCGACTCGCCGACATCACTCCTTTCCGCTGACCTCGGCCGCTCCGGATCAGTCGTCCGGTGTGCGCATCCGTCTCGCGCACTTCGGGTCCGCCGGAAACCGGACCTCGTGGACGCTCGCGTATGGGAGCGAGCGTCCGGACCATGGGAACGCTCACCGCTTCCCGGTGTACTGAGTGCATGACAGCGACCACCGCCACCGCCACCTCGACCACCTCCGGCTTCGCGACCGGCTCCCTGATCGGCGCGACCGTCACCACCGGCCTGCTGGCCGGTGTCTTCTACGCCTACGCCAGCTCGGTGATGCTCGCCCTGCGCCAACTCGACGACCGCACCTTCGTGGACGTGATGAACCGGATCAACACCGTCATCGTCAACCCGGTCTTCATGCTCAGTTTCCTCGGTTCGGTCGCCTTCACCGGCCTGGCCGCCGTGCTGTACTGGCGCACCGACCAGCGCGCCGTGCTGTGGTGGGTCCTGCTCGCCCTGGCCCTCAACGTGATCAGTTTCCTCATCACCTCGGGCGGCAACGTCCCGCTGAACAACCAGCTGGCCGACACCTCCTCCGGCGATTTCGCCACCCTCCGCCACCAGTTCGAAGGCCCCTGGATCACCCTCAACATCCTGCGAGCCCTCGCCAACACCGGCGCCCTCGGCGTCCTCGCCTGGGCCCTGCGCACCACGAACAAGGGGTAGGGGGCCAACGAGCTGCGATAATGCGGGGCGGAAAAAACTTTCGGAAAATTTCGTGGCCGTGTCGATCCATAGTGGTTGTCGTTCGACCTAGGGGTGAGAGGGTCCGGAGGGGATCCGCGAGACGAAGGAGACACACCATGAAGTACATGCTGATCATGCGCGCCACGGACGAGGCCTACGCGAGCATGGGCGAGGTCGATTTCGGCACCATGCTGGAGACGATGGGCAAGTTCAACGACGAGTTGATCCGGGCGGGCGTGCTGCTCGCGGCGGAGGGGCTCGACCCCGCCGAGAGTGTGGTGGTCGATTACGACGGGGAAACCCCGGTCGTCACCGACGGTCCGTACGGCGAGACGAAGGAACTGTTCGGCGGGTTCTACCTGCTCAACGTGGCCTCGAAGGAGGAGGCGGTCGAGTGGGCGAAGCGGATGCCGGTCATCGTCAAGGGGTGCAAGACCGAGATCCGGCGGGTGCCCACGATCGACGAATTTCCGCAGGACAACGTCTGGATTCAGAAGGAGCGGGCGTGGCGCGAGGCCACCGGGCAACTCTGAACGGAACATCCGGATGACGGCCGATCCCACCGGACGCGAGGCGGTCGCCGCGGTGTGGCGGATCGAATCCGCGCGCATCGTCGGCGCGCTCGCCCGCTACACCGGCGATTTCGCCCTCGCAGAAGATCTGGCGCAGGAAGCACTGGCCGAAGCGCTGGTCACCTGGCCGCGGGAGGGGACACCGCACAATCCGGCCGGTTGGTTGCTCACGGTGGGGCGGCGGCGCGCGATCGACACCTTCCGCCGCCGGTCCGCCCTCGACGATCGCTACGCCGCCCTCGCCCGCGACCTGGGTGAGGGCGGCGCGCTGACCGGCGGGCCCGGTGCGGATCCGATGCGTTCGGGAGCGGAACCGCTGTGGGATCCCGATCGCATCGACGACGACGTGCTGGCGCTGATCTTCACGGCATGTCATCCGGTGCTGTCCCGGGAGGCGCGGGTGGCACTGACACTGCGTGTGGTCGGCGGTCTCACCAGCGACGAGATCGCCAGAGCATTTCTCGTTCCGGCCGCGACGGTTCAGGCCCGGATCACTCGGGCGAAGAAAACCCTTGCCGCGGAACATATTCCGTTCGAGGTGCCGGAGCCGGGTGAGCGTGCTGCCCGGCTGAGTTCGGTGCTCAGCGTGATCTACCTGATCTTCACCGAAGGTTCGTCGGCGAGTTCGGGCACTGAACTGATCCGCCTCGATCTGGCCGGGGAAGCACAGCGACTGGCTCGGGTGCTGTCCCATCTCGTGCCGGACGAACCGGAGGTGTACGGACTGCTGGCACTGCTCGAGCTGACCGCGGCCCGCTTCCCGGCGCGGACGGGCCCCGACGGCGAGCCGGTGCTGCTGGAGCATCAGGACCGGCGGCGCTGGGACCGTGCGGCGATCCGGCGCGGCCGCGCCGCCCTGACCCGCGCCGGACAGGTCGGCCGCGGGCTGGGCTATTACGGCGTGCAGGCGGCGATCGCCGAATGCCACGCCGTCGCCGGCTCGGTCACCGACACCGACTGGGAGCGCGTGGTGAGCCTCTACGAAGCGCTGGGCCGCCTCGCCCCGTCACCGGTGGTCGAGCTGAACCGGGCGGTCGCGGTCGCCATGGCGCAGGGTCCGGACGCCGGACTCGCGATCGTGGACGGTCTGCGCGCCGAGGGCGCACTGCCGAATTCCCATCTGCTGCCGACGGTCCGGGGCGAACTGCTCACCCGCCTCGGCCGCACGAGCGAGGCCCGCGAGGAGTGGGAGCTGGCGGCGCGCCGGTGCGGCAACGACCGCGAGCGAGCCGTCCTGCACCGCAAGCTCGACCAGCTCGGCTGAGCACCGGCCCACCACTCGCATCCGGGCGGAGATTCGACACGTCCGGCGCCGGCCTCACCGGCGCAAAGCCCACCGGCGATACCGGTATCACTGAAGCGAAACCGGGCGGTCCGTCGGCCGACCGGATCAGACGGCGGCGAGAAAGCGCCCGGTGCGCTGCGACCCCAGCACCGGCGCGGCCACACCGTTGCCGAAAACATAACGGCCACCGACGAATACGGCGTTCACCGTGTCGTCGTTGCGATTCACCATGCGCGACAGATTGCCGAAATACGGCATCGTCTGTTCGGTGTAGCGCTCGAGTCCCGCGTCCAGCCGGGCCGGGTCGATCACCACCGCGTCGGCGCGGTCTCCGACCCGCAGATGTCCCGCGTCGAGCCTGTACCAGTCGGCCAATTCCCCGGTGAGCCGGTGCACCGCGTGTTCCACCGACATGAACGGGCGCCCCGCCAGTTCGGCATCGCGCACCCGGCGCAGCAGCCGCAGCCCGAAGTTGTAGAAGGCCATATTGCGCAGGTGCGCACCGGCGTCGGAGAAACCCAGCTGCATGCCGGGATCGGCGGCGAAGCGATCCAGCACGCGCGGCCGGTGGTTGGAGATCGTGGTGCGCCAGCGCACCTTGGGCCCGTACTCCACCACCAGATCGAGGAACGCGTCGACCGGATGCACTCCCCCACGTTCCACGCCGACCTGACCGAATGTCTTGCCGACGACCGAGCTGTCCGGACATTCCACGATCTCGGCGTCGAAGAAGTCGCGATGCCACACCCGCGGGCCGAACTTGCGGTCGTAATCCTTGCGGAACTGACGGCGATAGCTTTCGCTCTGCAACATCCGGTGGCGCTCGTCCAGCTGATTCGACAGATGCAATGCCGCTGCGCCGGAACCGAATTCCTCGAACACCACCAGGTCGATGCCGTCGGCGTACACCTCGAACGGCACCGGCAGATGCTGGAAACGGAAATCACCGCCGACTGCGTTGATCGCCCGCGCCAGGGCCGGAAACACATGCGCCACCAGGGGAATCGCCTTGATATCGGCCGCCGAGAGCAGACTCACCTTGAGCGGCGGCTGCCCGACGCCCAGGCTCGACAGCGCCATCGTCACCAAGCTCTGCGGTCGCGCCACATCCGGCCCGCCCTGCAGAGCGCGCCGCCGAGCCCGCAGGATCGCGTTGAGCTGATGCCGTTCGCGCATCGTGGCGTAGGTGGAGGGCAGGGTGCGGGAGCGGCAGGTCTCGCCGTCGAGTTTGTCGAACATCAGCTGCTGCGAGGACATACCGACGAAACCGGCGTCGAGGGCCTCGTCGAGATGCCGGCGCATGGCGGTCAGCTCGCCGGCGGTCGGCTTCACCTCGGCGCGGGTGGCGCGGTCCAGGCCCATCTCCGCGGCGCGGATATCCGAATGTCCCAGGAACGCCGCCACATTCGGCCCCAGCGGCGAGGCGTCCAGGGCCGCGGCGTATTCGTGGGCGTTGCGCCAGGTCTTCACATCACCGACGGCGTCGATCACATGTCCGCGCGGGATGGCCTCCACCCGGCCGAACAGGTCGCCGGCGGTTTCGGCGCCGACGTGCACGGTGGACAGCGAACAGGAGCCGAGCAGCACCGTCGTGACGCCGTGGCGCACCGATTCCGACAGCGAAGGATCCAGCAGGACCTCCACGTCGTAATGGGTGTGGATGTCGAGCATCCCGGGGATCACCCATTTGCCGGTGGCGTCGACGACGGTCTCGCAGCCGGACTCGTCCAGGGGTTCGGCCGAGACGGCGGCCACCCGCCCGTCGCGGATGCCGACGTCGCGCACCGCCGACGGCGCGCCCGTGCCGTCGAACCAGGTACCGCCCTTGATGATGCTGTCGTACATGACAGTCCCTCTTTCACCCACCCGCCCCGGCGGGGCGCGTCAGATCTCTATCTCGCGCCGCACGACCTTGCCGGTCGCGTTGCGCGGCAGCGGTTGTGCCGTGATCACCCAGCGAGCCGGCACCTTGAAGTAGGCGAGCCGCTCGGCGGTGAAGGCCCGCAGTTCGTCCTCGGTCACGCCGGCGGGATCGGCGACGACCACGACGGCCGCCACCTCCTGCCCCAGATCCGCATGCGGCACACCGAGTACCGCCGATTCCAGCACCGCGGGATGCTCGTCGAGCACGTTCTCGATCTCGGTCGGGTACACGTTCTCCCCGCCGCGCAGGATGAGATCCGACCGCCGTCCCGACAGGCGCAGCCGGCCCTCTTCGATCACACCGAAATCGCCGGTGTGCAACCACCTTTCGGCGTCGATGGCGGTCGCGGTGGCGGCCGGGTCGTTCCAGTAGCCGAGCATCACGTACGGGCTGCGCACACAGATCTCGCCCTCCTCGCCGTCGGGCAGCGTCGCGTTGTCCGGATCGCGGATCTCGATGCTCACTCCGATGATCGGCGTCCCGACGGTGTCGGGGTGGGCGGCCAGCACCGGCGGCGTGGCAACCGTTGCCGCGGTGCCGCTTTCGGTGAGGCCGTAGCTCGTGGTGAGCGCGACCTCGGCCATCGGCAGTTCCCGGCGCAGCCGTTGATGGAAGGCCGGCGAGGACGGGGCGGCGTTGAGCGAGAACGCCACCAGACTCGACAGGTCGAAACGGGACAGGTCGTGTTCGAGCATGCGGCTGACCATCGTCGGCACCGCACCCCAGTTGGTCACCCGTTCCCGCTCCATCAGCGACAACACCCGCTGCGGGTCGAAGCTGCCGGTGTTGATCACCACGGTCGCGCCCGTGGCCAGCCGCGGAATGATCAGATTGTGCAGGCTCGCGATATGAAACAGCGGTGAGGTCAACAGGAATCGGCGATCGCTGGGCCCCGGTCCGAGCTGTTGGCCACGGAAGGCGGCCGCCATGGCATCGGTGAATCGGTGATAGTCGCAGACCGCCAGCAGGTTTCGCTGGGTGTGCACCACACCCTTGGGCCGCCCGCTGGTGCCGCTGGTGTACAGGATGACCGCCGGATCGTCCTCCGCGATCGACACCTCCGGCGCCGGGCCGGGATGGTCGGCGATCAGCCGCGGCAGATCGGATTCCATGGTGAGCACCGGAATGTCGCTGCCCACCTCGGCCAGCAGGGCGGCGCGCTTGGTATCGGCGACGACCACCGTCGGACGGGTGTGCTCGAGACCGTAGGCGATCTCGCGCGGCGCCCACCACGCGTTGTAGCCGACCGGAATCGCGCCGAGCACCTGCGCCGCCCAGAACGTCGTCACCCATTCGGGCGTGTTCGCGGCGAGGATGCCCACCCGGTCGCGCTTGCCGACACCGTATCGCTCGGCGAGTGCGCGCGCGAGAGCCGTTGCCGCGGCGCCATGTTCGGCGAATGTGATCCGGCGGTCGGGGGTCACCAGATAGTCGTGGTCACCCCAGGCCGTGCCCGCGTGGAACAGTTCGGCCATACTGCGCCGCCGATTGCGCATCACCGGAATCGGCGCGCCCAGTACCTCTTCGACCACCATCTCGAACTGGCCACCGGGACCGGTGAGGTCGGCGGTGATCCGGGCGGCGATGGCCTGCGGGTCGGCAGCTCGCGTCATAACCTTCACTTTCTGCTTACGGGATGAGCACGGCGCGACCGCGGATCAGGCCCCGGTCGAGTCGTTCGAATGCGGCCGGGCCCTCGGCGAGGTCGAAACGTTCGACCGATACGCCGATGGCGCCGCGCTGCGCGAGCGCGACCGAGGCGTACAGGTCACTTCTCGTGCCGCCGTAGGACTTTCGGACGGTGGCGCCCCACGGCAGGCCTGG
>NZ_BAFQ01000147.1 GCF_000308375.1 Nocardia aobensis NBRC 100429
TGTCCCGGCAGATTTCGCTGATGGAACAGGCCGCGGGGCATCCGCTGTTCGACCGGCTGGCGCGCGGCGTCGCACCGACCGCGGCCGGGCAGATCGTGATCCGCCACGCCGAAGCGGTGCTGGCCGAACTCGACAGCACCCGCGATCAACTGGATCGCCTGACCGCGGGACCGCCCGCGACCGTGCGTGTCGGCGCGTTCTCGACCGCGATGGCCGCACTGGTGCCGCGAGCGGTGGCAGCGACGTCGGCGCGGGTGCCGCTGCGCGAGGGCACCACTGCGCGCCTGCTCACCGCGGTGGCGCGCGGCCGGCTGGACCTGGCCGTCGTCACCGAGACCGGCACGCTCGCCGCCGATATGGAGGTGGAAGTGCTGCTCGACGATCCGCTGCTGGTCGCGGTGCCGTCGAACCACCGGCTGGCCGGGCGGATCAGTGCGGCTCCGGCGGAATTTCGTGACGAACGCTGGATCGCGGGCAGTACCGAGCGCGGCAGCACCCTGCTGGGCGCGTGGCGCGATTCCCGGCACGAACCCGATATCGCCTTCGTCGCGCGGGATTGGATCGCGAAACTGGGTCTGGTCGCGGCGGGTTCGGGCATCACCGTGGTGCCCGGTATCGCGGCGCCGGTGGTGCCCGCGAATATCGCGCTGGTCAGGATCGATCACCCGGCCGCGGTGCGTCCCACCCGGGTGGTGCGGATGGCACCGCGCGCAGCGACTCGGGGAGAACAGAGCACCGCTCCCTCGGCGGCGACCGATGCGTTCATCGAGGCGTTGCGCGATAGCGCGGCAGCCCTCACCAGCGAGATGCGGGGGCGGCTGCGCCCGAACCCCGCGGGTTCGCGAACGAACTCGCCGCCGTAGCCCGACCCGCGCTCGCCGCGCCGAAACCGTTGTCCTTCAACGGAATCGGTCGCGGTTGCGGTCGCACCAGTCGGCGAAGGTTCGGGGTGCGCGGCCGAGCAACCGCCGCACCGTATCGGTCCGCAGACCGACGGTGTCGGCGCGCATCAGCGTGAATCCCTCCAGGATCGCTGCCGCCAGGGCCGGTGGCGCCCCCTGGGGATAGCGGGAGCGGACGGCCTCCTCGGCGGTGGTGGCGGTTTCGACCGCGATCGGGCGGCCGATCGCGCCGGCCAGCACCGCGACCTGTTCTCCGATGGTGAAGGTCTGCTCGCCGGTGAGACAGTAGGTGGTGTCGTGCCCCGGCTCGGTGAGCGCGATCGCCGCGACCGCCGCGATATCGGCGGGGTCGATCGGCGCGTAGCGGCCGGGCCCGGACGGATCGAATACCGGCCGGCCGGCGCGGATATCGGCCGCCCACTCCAGCGCGTTGGTCATGAATCCCCCGGGGCGCAGGATCGTCGCGGAAATGCCGGAGCTACCGACGATCTCCTCTCGTTCGCGGTGCCAGCGCCCCATGGCCGGCATCGGATCGCCCAGCACGTTGTACGACGACACCAGCACCAGATGCCGGATACCGGCGTGCCGCGCCGCCGCCACCGCATGCCGCGCGGGCTCCACCGCCAGTCCCGGAACGAGCAGGAACAGCGAGTCGATCCCCTCGCACGCCGCCCGCAACGCCGCCGGGTCCGTCAGGTCGCCGACCACGCGTTCGGCGGCGGACGAAAGATCGGCGGCGCGCGCCGGGTCTCGGACGAACAAGCGCATCGCCGCACCCGTTCTGTCGAGTGCGGCCACAAGCTCTCGGCCGATATGTCCAGTCGCGCCGGTTACCAGTATCATTTCACTCCAATCGTTAGCCGCCTATCGATAAACATTAGGCGGCTAACGAAACCTCGTCAATCGACGATCTCCGAAGAGCGAACGCGGGCCGCGACACCTATCCGGTTCCCGGGGTGAATCGGTCCGCCGGTGACAGACCGGTCGTAGCGTGAGCGCATGCGCGCGCTCGTGTTCTCGATGTGGGCCTCGGTGGTGTTCGTGGTGGTCTCGCTGGCGTGGGGGCTGGCGGCGGGATCGCAGATGATCGTGTTCGACGGGTTGTATTCCCTTGTGGGCATCGCGCTTTCGGCGGTGTCGGTGGCGGCGCAGCGGACCGTCGCGAAGGGGGCAGACGCGTCGTATCCGTGGGGGCGCGAGACCTGGGAGCCGGTCGTCATCGTGGTGCGCTCGACCGCCCTGGGCGGACTGTGCGTCTACGGATCGGTGAACGCGGTGCGGGAGATCCTGCACGGCGGCCGGGCCGTCTCGGCCGTCTCCGCGCTGGCGTACGCGATCACCGCGTCACTGCTCAGTGTGCTGGTGGCGCTGGTGTTGTGGCGGGCCGGACGCTCCGGTTCGGGGCTGGTCCGGGCGGAGGCCGCCGAATGGGGCGGCGACGCCGCCTTCAGCCTGATCACCCTGGCCGGATTCGGCGCGGCGGTGGCATTGGAGGCCGCCGGCCGCGACGACATCGCACGCTACGTCGATCCCGCGCTGGTGATCATCGTGTCCCTGGCCTATCTCTGGATCCCGATCCGGCTGTTCCGCTCCGCTTTTCGCGAAATTCTCACCATGGCCGCCCCGCACTCGGTGGTCACCGACGTCGAGCGGCTGTGCGACCGGGTCCGCGCCGACCACGGCTTCGCCGCATCCTTCGTTCGCGCCTCCACCGTGGGTAGCCGCCTCGATCTGGAACTCGCCTTCGTTCTCGATCCCCGGACCCCCGAACGCACCGTCGAATCCTTCGACGCCATCCGCGCCGATATCGACGCCCAGCTGAATGCCCGGAACTACCAGCACTCGACGTCGGTGGTGTTCACCGCGGATCGCCGGTGGGTGGAGTGGGCGCGCTGAGCGGCTCGCATCCGGCGCAACCGCCCCGGTGCAGCGCCGATCATGCTGTCTCCTCGACGGTTTCGACGTACCGACGGAACGGGACGAGCGCCTCGTCGCCCAGATGCGGTCCCGAGACGGCGATCTCGGCATCACTGGCGGCGACAACCGCCGCGCAGCCGAGGGCGAACCGCGGATGCCCGCCGATGATCGCGCTGAAGTCGGCTTCCGCCGCGGCGAAGACGATGCGGGCGACACCGGCCCATACCAGCGCGGCACTGCACATCGGGCATGGTTCTCCACTGGCGTAGACGGTGGCGCCGGCCGCGGCGGGCCCCGCGGCCCCGAGTGCGGTGAGTTCCGCATGTGCGGTGACCACACCGGAGGTGGCGACCTCGTTGCGTCCCTCGGCGACGACCGTCCCGTCCGCGGCCACGAGTACGGCGCCGAACGGGCGGTTGCCCCGGCGGCCGGCCTCCTCGCCGAGGGCGATCGCCCGGCGCAGGTTCTCGCTGTCGTGGTTCATCGCTGTCCTCGCTTCGATCGGCTGCGCGGTGCTATCGCCAGCATGCCGAACAGGACCGATAGTGTCCAAGTCACCGTGCCCATCATCGCCATTGGCGCGACCTATAGTTGGCCGATGGAGTTGCGCCACATCCGGTATCTGCTGGCGGTCGCCGACCACGGCAACTTCACCCGCGCCGCGGAATCCCTGCACATCTCGCAGCCGACGCTGTCGCAGCAGATCAAACAGCTCGAGCGGGTGCTGGGCGTGGTACTGCTCGACCGCTCCGGCCGCACGGTCCGGCTGACCGATGCCGGGCAGGCGTATGCGCGCCATGCCCGGCTCGCACTGCGCGATCTGGAGGCCGGCGAACGCGCGGTGCACGACGTCCAGGATCTGTCCCGCGGCCATCTGCGGGTGGCGACGACGCCGACCTTCACCGCCTATCTGATCGGACCGCTCGTACACCGGTTCCGTTCCGAGCATCCGGGAATCAGCCTCACCCTTCGCGAGACGACCCAGGATGCGATCGAGGCGGATCTGCTCGCCGACCGGCTCGATCTCGGGATCGCCTTCGCCGGCGCGCACGCCGCGGGGGTCGAGCACACCGCACTGTTCACCGAGAAACTCGGCCTGGTCGTCGGCTCGGACCATCCGTTCGCCACTGCCGCGCAACCACTGCCGGCCGGGGCGCTGGCCGGCATCCCGCTGGGGCTGCTGAGTGCGGACTTCGCCACCCGCCTGCATATCGACCGATACTTCGACGAATGCGGTGTCGCTCCGGATATCGCGGTCGAGGCGAATTCGATCAGCGCACTGCTGGAATTCGTCCGGCGCGGATCGCTCGCCACGGTACTGCCGGATGCGATCACGCGGGCACATGCCGATCTGCACCCGATAGCCCTGGACCCTCCCCTGCCGATCCGCACGGTGGAGTTACTGCGCCGCCACACCGCCTACCACTCGGCCGCGGCCCGCGCGTTCACCAGCGCGATCCACGCGACCGCGCAAGATTATTGATCGCATCTATAGTTGCGATCCGATACAAGTATTGGACCCTATAGCTACTGGTCATGCAGGCTGGTCTCATGCATGACCTCACCACCGGCGTCACGCACTTCCGCGACGCCGTCTTCCCCGCCAAGGCGGAGTTGTTCGCCCAGCTCACCACCACGCATACGCCCGGCACCCTGTTCATCGGGTGCTCCGACGCACGTGTCGTGCCCGAACTGATCACCAGCAGCGAACCCGGTGAGCTGTTCGTCGTGCGCACCGCCGGCAATCTCGTCCCCGCGTACGGGCCGGGCGCCGACGGCGTGGCGGCCAGTATCGAATACGCCGTCGCGGTGCTGGGCGTCGAACGCATCGTGGTGTGCGGGCACTCCGGCTGCGGGGCGATGACGGCGCTGGCCGAACGCCACGATCTCAGCGCGATGCCGACCGTCGCCGCCTGGCTCCGGCATGCCGATGCCGCCGCGGCCCGCCCGGGCTCGGAGGCGATCGCGTCGTTGATTCGCGCGAATGTCGTTGCTCAGCAAGCGAATCTGGCCACCCACCCGGCGGTGGCGCGCGCGTTGTCGACCGGCGCCGTCACCGTCGCAGGCTGGGTCTTCGATATCGGCACCGGCACCGTCACGGTGATCGATCCGGCCGGATCCGACCGGACCCTCGCCGCCTGAAACCCCCTGTGCCGCCGTGCGATACGGCGGACCGAAGAAAGGAAAACCCTATGGTGCACGCACAATTCGATCCGGCCGCCCGCCAAGCGCTGGCCGTGACGGCGGTCGAGGCCAAGATCGCCAAGGATCTCACCTGGCAGCAGATCGCCGACGCCGCCGGCTATTCGACGGCCTTCGTGACCGCGGCGATCCTCGGGCAGCACCCTTTGCCGAAACAGTCCGCGGAGGCCGTGGCCGAGCTGCTAGGGCTGGGCGACGAGGCGGCGGCGCTGCTGCAGACCATCCCGACCCGCGGGTCGATTCCGGGTGGTGTGCCGACGGATCCGACGATCTACCGCTTCTACGAAATGCTGCAGGTGTACGGCACCACGCTCAAGGCGCTGGTCCACGAGCAGTTCGGCGACGGCATCATCAGCGCCATCAACTTCAAGCTCGACGTGCGCAAGGTGCCCGATCCGGAGGGCGGCGAACGCGCCGTGATCACGCTGGACGGCAAGTACCTGCCCACCAAGCCCTTCTGAGCACCCACTTATCGAACTCGACTCAACAAGGAGTGCAATGGATTTCGCACAACGCACCATCGATCTGGCCCGCCGCAACGTCGAGGAGGGCGGCCGGCCGTTCGCGACGGTCATCGTCAAGGACGGGGAAATTCTCGCCGAAAGCCCCAACTTGGTCGCGCAGACCGCCGACCCGACCGCACACGCGGAGATCCTCGCGATCCGCCAGGCCTGCACCGCCCTCGGCACCGAACATCTGGCCGGAACCACGATCTACATCCTCGCCCTGCCCTGCCCGATGTGCCTGGGCGCGCTGTACTACTGCTCCCCCGACGAGGTCGTCTTCCTCACCACCCGCGAGGCCTACGCTCCGCACTACGTCGACGACCGGAAGTACTTCGAGCTGAACACCTTCTACGACGAATTCGCACAACCGTGGGATCAGCGCCGCCTGCCGATGCGCCACGAACCTCGCGCCGATGCGGTCGACGTCTACCGCCGCTGGCAGGAACGCAACAACGGCGAGCGCCGGGTGGCGGGAGCGCCGACGGCCGAGTGAATCAGTGCGGCCGCGGTACGGGCGGTGCGAACTCGGGGATCTCCCACATCGCCTGGCCGACGGCGAGCACGCCGCGGGCGGGAAGGGCGACATCGCCGATGCGCGGGTTCGTGTCCAGGCGGGTGGGACGTCCGAGATCGCGGCCGTCGAGGGTCGCCGCCGACCGCGCGACGAAATACATCTGCTGGGGCATGAGCGTTCCCGTGTGACCGCTGGGCATGACGCCGGTCATCGGGAGCCGGCCCAAACCCAGTGCGGCAGCGGCTTTCTCCCGGGCGCGGACCAGCGGACGCCACCGCCAGGTGATCAGCGGCATGCGCTTCCCGGCGGCGTTGAGCGCGCGCAGCGCCGGCGTGTCGTATGCGGTCAGGGTCCATTCCAGAGCCGGCCGGTCGACGGTGACCCGCAGCGAGGCCGGACCGGTCCATGCCACGGTGATCGTGGCGAATCCGGTGTAGGTGCAGGCCGGGCCGTAGTAGCGAGGGCAGGCGGTCTCGAGCCGGTCGCCGTCGACGAAGATCGACCAGCGGCCTTCCGGATCGCGGTGCCACACCGTGACGTAGGGGCCGAAGTCGTTCTCGGGGAAGACCCGGAGGGCGAGCACGTGGCCGCTGTCGAACGGAAGGCCGAAAACGCCCCAGCCCTTGACGTATTCGTGGTCCGGCCACGGCGCGCGGCCCCGCCGCCGCGGTAGATCGCTCAACCGGGATGCCAGATCGAGTGTGGCTGTCGACATTGCGAAACCTCGATTCGTGCGTCGTTCGTCCTACGAACGCTAGGCGCGACGCGGGTCCCTGTCGTCGGGTGTTCTCCCGACAAATGCCGGTCAACCTGCGACGGGAATGGCACGCTCCACGATCGTGCGCACCAGTTCCGCGGCGCGCCGCTCGTCGAAAATGCCGGGGAGCGTGAGCCGTTCGAGGATGAGCCAGTTCAAGGCGAGGTACAGCAGCACCACGGCGTCCTCATCGCCGGGCAACTGCGACTCCCGGAAGTTGGCGATGTTGAAGTCCAGGTCCGCGCGGACTCGCTCGGTCAGCAGCGCCTGCAGTTCGGGACGGCGGGTGGCCTCCAGCCGCAGTTCGAGAATCGCGAGATAGCCGGTGCGGAAATGGAAGACGCGCTCGACCACCTCGGTCATGAGTTCGGTCATGCTCTCGCGGGTCTGCGGTCCGCGCGATTTCGCCATCGCTTCCTCGCTCGGGATCAGCCGCTCGTAATAGCGGTTGCCGACCTGAACGAGCAGCGCGTCCCGGTTGGGGAAGTAGTTGGACGCCGTTCCCGCCGGGACTCCCGCCTCCTGGTCCACCGCCCGGAAGGTCAGTCCGCGGGCCCCCTCCCGGGCCAGAACCTCGATCGACGCGTCCAGCAGAGCCTGCCGGCGTTCCGGATTCGTGCGCACCACTTGACACCACTCCATCTGTAGTACTACGGTTCAAAACACTTCGATCAGAGTACTACACCTGAGGCGGTACCGATATGCGAAAGCAACGCAGCACCTTCCCGGCCCAGGCCGATCAGCGACGCTTCGTCACGCGTCCCGTGCCTCCGCGCACGGTCACCCAGTCCAAGGGCGGCTGGCCCCGGCACGGCAGGCACGGGGCGCGGTAACGCACGACAGTGCCAGGTGTCCGAATCGTTCGACCGGCCGTAAACGGCCGGGATGGGAGTGGAATGTATACCGATGTGATCATCGTGGGCGCGGGCCCCACCGGCCTGATGCTGGCCGCCGAACTGCGGTCGGCCGGCGTCCGGCCGCTGGTGCTGGAACGGCATCCGCGCCCTCGCGACACTCCGAAGGCCGGCGGGCTCGGTGGGCAGATTCTCGAATTGTTGCGCTACCGGGGTCTGCTGGACCGCTTCGAATCGGCCTGCACCGATCCGATTCCGGCACCGCGGTTCCCGTTCGGCGGTGTCCATGTCGACCTGACCTCCCTCGCCGAATCTCCGCTGCACGCCTTGCCGCTGCCGCAACAGCAGCTCGAGCGGCTACTCGGCGAACGCGCCGGTGAACTCGGCGTCGACATCCGGCGCGGACACCGGGTGCTGGACGTGACGCAGGACGCCGACGCGGTCACCGCGCAGGTGCAGGGTCCGGACGGGACATACCGGGTGACCGCCCGCTACCTGGTGGGCTGCGACGGCGCCCGCAGCGGGGTCCGGGACATGGCGGGAATCCCGTTCCCCGGCACCGTCTATCCGGAGGTCAACCGGCTGGCCCAGATCACGGTGCCCGATTCGGTGACCCGGCTGGACAACGGCGACCTCGACGTCGACGGCGTCGGGATCATCCGGGCGGGTTTCACGCGCACCGACCGCGGGCTGTTCGGGCTGGGCGTCTCGCCCACCTCGGAGATGCTGTCGGTCTACACGACCGAGGACGAGGCGGTCGAGTACGACGACGACATGCCGATGACCGTGGCCGAGCTTCGGGACAGCATTCACCGCGTGCTCGGCGCGGAACTTCCTGTGGCGCAGACATATCGGCTGTCCCGTTTCACCTTCGAGGCCCGGCAGGCCGAACGCTACCGCGACGGCCGGATCCTGCTCGCCGGCGACGCGGCCCATCTGTTCCCGGCCACGGGCGTGGCCCTCAACGCCGGCATGCTCGACGCGGTCAATCTGGCCTGGAAGCTGGCCGCCGACGTTCAGGGCTGGGCGCCGGACGGACTGCTGGACACCTATCACGACGAACGGTATTTCGCGGGGGCGCGGACCATGCTGCACACCCGTGCGCAGGTGGCGCTGCGGCGTGGGCACGACCCGGCAGCCGAAGCGCTGCGAACGGTCTTTCAGGAGCTGCTCACCGACGACCAGCCCCTGCGGCGCATGGGCGCGCTCATCGCCGGCGCCGACATCCGCTACGAACTGCCCAACCCGAACGGTCACGCCTTGACCGGTACCTTCGCGCCGAACCTGGCCCTGCGCCCCGGCGAAGGCAGCACCGGCGAGGGCAGCACCGCACTGCTGCCGGACACGCGGCCCGTCCTGCTCGATCTGGCCGATCGGCCGGAACTGCGCGCGGCGGCACGAGAATGGAAGCACCGCATCGAGATTCGTACCGTCGAGACCGCCGATCGGCCCGCCGACGCCCTCCTCATCCGCCCGGATGCGCACATCGCCTGGGCGGCGGCCGTCGGCGAACCCGCGGACACCGCCGGATCCGGCCTGCGGACAGCGCTGAGGTCGTGGTTCGGCGCGCCCGTGGAACCCGGCATCCCGGCCGGGGCGGCGCGTCCCTGAGCCGGGACTACTCAGTCGGCGGCCAGGGTGTCCAGCAGGCCGTGCTGCACGGCGTAGAGGGTGGCGGTCGACCGGGTGGACGATCCGGTCTTGACGTAGATGCGTTCGATATGGGTGCCCGCGGTCTTCGGCGTGATACCGAGCGCGCGGGCGACCTCGCGCGTCGAGGCGCCGCGGGCGATCAGGACGAGGACTTCCATTTCGCGGGGTGTGAGGCCGTCGGGCCCGGAGCGGCGCTTGCCGCGGGGCCGCCCGGCCGCGTCGAGGACCGCGTCGACCGCCCCCGCGTCGAGCCGCCCGGCGCGGACCTCGTCGCGCAGCTCGGCGACAATTCGCTTGGGCGGCAGGGCCTCTCGATAGGCGCGTGGCTCGGATACCGCTCGATAGGTATCGGCCGCGGCCAGTATGCGTGCCGCGACGGGAATCGCCGGGGCGGTCAGTCCGCGATGCGCTCCGGAACCGTCGAGGCGCTCGTAGACGAGGGCCGCGAGCGCCCCGATGCGCGACAGCGCGGCCGGGCGCGACAGCACCCGCTCGGTGTAGTACGAGTTCATCCGCAGTCGTTCGCGTTCGGTCACGGTGAGCGGCCCCGGCTTGTCCAGAATCGTGGCCGGGACGCCGTGCAATCCGATGTCGTGCACCAACGCCGCGCGGCGCACCAGGGTGATGTCGGCGTCGGGAAGCCCGGCCGCGGCCGCGGCACGGGCGGCCAGATCGGCGACACCACGGGAATGCCCGGCGCGATAGGGCGAGCGCAGATCGGTGAAGTCGGCGACCACCTCGAGCGCCGAATCCAGTTCCGCGTTGGTCAGATTGCGCCGTAGCGCCGGATCGGCGGCGATGAGTTCGCCGTAGTCCGGTTCGGCGTCCCCGTCGGCGAGCAACTCGCGCGCCGAGGCGCAGAACGCGTCCACCACGGCGGGATCGAAGTGGGTGCCGCGCCGGGAGCGCGCGGCATCGACCGCGGCGTCGATACCGGCCTCGCGATGCAGAACCTCGACGACGTCGGCGAGATGGAACAGCCGCATGCCGAGCCCGATGCGATCCCCGCCGATCCCACCCGGCACGCCCTTGCCGTCCCAGCGCGCGAAGAACTGCCGCAGCGAATCACCTACGGCGGGATCGAGCCCGAGCCGGTCCGCCATCGTCGATGTGGTGAGGCAGTGCGCCATCAGCCCCCGCTCGATATCGCGACCGCCTTGCGCCGCGATCTTCACCGTCTTGCGCACCCGCTGGGTGAGCGGTCCGGAGGACCCGGCGTGGCCGAGGAAGAAGACGGCGCCGTTCACACCGCGCAGATCCACCTTGTAGCTGTCGGCGCGAAAGGCGATGTCGTCACCGAACCATGCGGCCACCTCGGGTGCGTCGGCCACGCACCCGGCCCACGCCAGCACGGCGGTGTAGAACAGATCGGAGCGTTCCCCAGGGTCGAGTCCGAGTCGCTCGCCGAGGCGCGAAGCCAACCGCCACGATCGCAGCACATGCGCCATCGGCTGCCCCAGGCCGAGATCCATCGCGAACGAGAACGCGGCCAGCAGGGCGGCCAGCGAAACACCCGCATCCCGAGCGTCGCGCGTCATGGTGCGAGCATAGGCCGCGATCGCCGCCTCCGGACCGGCTCCGGCACGGCGCGAGCGAGGCGCTTCCTCGCGACACCGGACCGACGAAAAACGGTCCCGGAACCAGTGGTTCCGGGACCGCACTCCCTAGTAGCGGGGACAGGATTTGAACCTGCGACCTCTGGGTTATGAGCCCAGCGAGCTACCGAGCTGCTCCACCCCGCGTCGGTATGTCCAACCCTACGCAACCGTGCGGAGAAAACCAAAACGCCTGGTGAAAGGCGTGGATCGTCGTTCCGTCGAATTGTCTTTTCAGGGCGCACCGGCGGCCGGAGGCGTGTCGCCCGGACTACCGACCTCGCTCAGTAGTCGACCAATTCGATGGCGTTGGCGGCCTCGGCCAGCGGTTTGGTGATCGGCCGCAGCGCCAGGCCTTTCCACGGCAGGTGTCGCAGCAGGCGCAACATCGTGGTTTGCATGCGGATGGCCCGAGTGCTGCCCGCCACCATGCCGGTTGCGTTGTTCCAGCCGAGGGTGAGGTTACGTTCGACATACCCACCCGCCCTGCGTCGGTAGGCGTCGAATCCGGCCTCGTGCGCCCCGGCCGCCGATTTCAGTTCTCCCGCCAGCACATACGCACCGACAAGGGCCATGCTGGTGCCCTGTCCCGACAGCGGTGACGGGCAGTACGCAGCGTCTCCGACGAGCGCCACTCGACGATCCGCCCAATTCTCGAGATGGATCTGACTGACCGAATCGAAGTAGAAGTCGGGTGAATCGGCCATCGCACGCACCAGCGTCGAAGTCTCCCAGCCGCCGTCGGCGAACGCTTCGGCGACCACCCTGCGCTGCGCGGCGACGTCTCGGCGGTCCGGCAGCTGTCCGGGCGCGGGGAAGATGAACTGCGCTTTGGCCGTGCTTTCGTGGGTGCTGTACATCTGGACGATCCGGCCGGGAGTCGGGTGGAGCAGCTCCCAGTGATCAAGATTCAGATAGTTCGGCACCGTGATCACGCACGCCATGGTCCCGGTGTGCCGCACGAACTCGTCCTCGGGCCCGAAGGCGAGGCGACGCACCGTCGAATGCAGGCCATCCGCGCCGATGACCAGGTCGAACATCTGAGGTTCGGCGTGCCGGAAGCGGACCGCTACGCCGTTGTCGTATTGCGTGAGGTCGGTGATCGAATCGCCGAAGCGGTACTCCACATCGCCCTTCGTGGCATCGAAAAGGATGCGGGCCAGATCGCCGCGCAGGACCTCGTCGTCACCCGGATTGCGCAGCCCGATCAAATCGGCGTCCAGGGTAGCCAGCGGCTTACCGGCAGCGTTCACCCATGCGCCGCCGCGAATGTCGGTGGAGGCGCGGCGAATCTCGTCGAGCAGACCCATCCGCCGGATCACCTCCATAGCCGCACCACGTATGTCGACCTTGTAGCCGCCCTCACGCAGTGCCGGCGCCTGCTCCACGACGGTTACGGTGAATCCGTACCGTGCGAGCCAGTAGGCCAGGGCGGGGCCGGCGATGCTCGCACCGGAGATCAGAACGGTTTTGTTGGCCAATGGCGATGTCGAAGTCATGAACAAAGCCTCGCCGGAACCGCTCACCAACCACGCACCGTCGGCTCACCGCCGCTCACCGAGCAGATCGAGAAGCCGGTCGTCGGAGGTTTCGGCACCGCGGCGCCGGGCCGCCCGCAGCCGGTCCTCGCCCAGACTCGCGCCGCATTCCGCCGCGATCCCGGCCAGTTCCGTGGCGCCCGAGGCGGATACGCCACGCAGGTGCTCGGCCACCCCGACCAGCTCGGCGGCGCGTTCGACATCCCCGGTCCGTACCGCGGTCTCCGCGATGCCCGCGACCGCATCGGCTGCTACCGGTCGATGCCCTACCGACCACGCCACCTCGAAAGCGACGCGGTGGAACGAAACGGCTTGCCCAGCATCACCTTCCGAGCACGCGATGCGGCCCAGACCGATGAGGGACCGCGCCCGTGCCTCGGCCGCGGCCACCGTCCCTTCCGGACATATCGTCAGAGCCCGGTGGTAGCAGTCCCGGGCCTGCTCGTGATCTCCCGCGCCCCTGGCCAGATCCGCGAGCCCGCGAATCGCATTCGCGCGCAGATCGCGCGCACCGGCCACGCAGGCCAGCCGTTCCGCCTCCCGGTAGGACTCGCACGCGAGTTCGTTCGACCCCGCGAGGCAGGCGAGTACATCACCGCGGCGGTTGAGCAGGTCGGCGTTGTCGGCAACCGTATTCAGCTCGGTGACCATGGCGACGGCCTCGTCGAGATAATCGAGGGCGGTGTCGAATTCGCCGCGCAGAGTCGCGATGGTGGCGAGTTTGTCGAGGGTCGAGCCGATAGCCCAGCGATCGCCGGCGGCGCGGAAACCTTCCACGGCGGTACGGAATTCGGGCTCGGCGGCGAGCGGGTCGCCGTCCATCAGCAGGCGCAGGCCGGCGCCGAGACCAGCGAAGGCCTGCGACCACCGGTCCGGTCCGAATCGCGGGTCGCCGTCGAGAAACCCGCCCGCCAGCGCGAGCAGCAATACCACGAACGGTCGGCGCAGCGGACCGTCTACCGTGGTCAGAGCGGTTGCCGCGGTTTCGATCTCCGGTATCGGCCGGGCGCCGGCACGGGCGGCCACCGCGACGCATAAGGCATATTCCTCGGGATCCGCGGCCGAATCGGCCGACGCCAGCACACCGCGCACCGGCTCGGCGGCGTTCTCGAGCCGCCCGCTGAGCCACCAGTACCACGCCGCGGCAGCTGTCAGTCGCAGTGCCAGGGTCGGCATCGACCGCGCCGACCAGGCCAGCGCCGCTTGCAGATTGGCGTTCTCGGCATCCAGCCGAGCGAGCCAATCCAGCTGTTGCGCACCCCGCAGCAACGGATCGGCGCGTTCGGCGAATTCTGCGAAGTACCGAGCGTGGGCACCACACAGCGCGTCACCTTCCCCCGCTTCGATCGCGCGCTCCAGCGCGAACTCCCGGATCGTCTCCAGCATGCGGTAGCGGCCCCCGCCGAATTCCAGCAGCGACTTCTCGACCAGTGCCGGAAGCAGTTCATCGGCGTCGTCCATCTCGCAGACGCGCCGCACCGCCGTCATGGTCGCACCACCGGCGAACACGGTGAACCGTTGGGCGAGTAGCCGTTCGGCCGGATCGAGCAGTTCCCAGCTCCAGTCGACGACGGCGCGAAGCGTGCGGTGCCGCGGCGCCGCAGTGCGCTCACCACGGCCCAGCAGCCGGAATCGGTCGCCCAGCCGCGCATCGATCTCGTCCAGACTCAGCGAGCGCAACCGGGCAGCCGCCAATTCGATCGCCAGCGGCAGTCCGTCCAGTCGTGCGCAGATCCGCCGGACCGCGCCGATGGTTCCGGCGTCGAGGACGAAATCCGGGCAGGCGGCGACGGCGCGGTCAGCGAACAACCGGACTGCCGGCCCGGACAGTTGTCCGGGCGCGTCGGCTTCGGCCACCGCCAGCTGTCCGAGCGGAAACACCTTTTCGCCCGTGATCCGCAGGGCCTCGCGACTGGTGGCCAGCACGCGGAGTTCAGGGCAGGCGCGCAACAGGTGATGGACCACGTCGGCGACCTCGGCGATCACGTGTTCACAGTTGTCGAAGATGACCAGCATCGGCCGGTCGGCCAGGATGGCGGCCACGCGATTCTCGGGTTCGACGGTGTGCGGGCCCGCGGTACGGCCGCCGAGGGCGTCGGCGACGGCTCCGATCACTGGGGCGCCGACAGCAAGCGGGGTCAGGTCGACGAAGCATGTCTCACCCGATTCGCGACGGCCTGCCTCTACGGCCAGCCTCGTCTTCCCGGTCCCGCCCGGTCCGACCACCGTCACCAGCCGCGTCGACGCGAGTAGCCGAAGCAGTCGAGCCAGTTCCTCGTCGCGGCCCACGAAGCTGGTGAGTTGCGCGGGCACGGGGGTTGTGCCGGAGCTCGGAAAAGAACGCGCCCGCAGGATGGCGAGGTGCGCCTCGGCCAGTTCCGGAGAGGGATCGGCGCCGAGTTCCTCTGCCAGCAGGCGCCGGCCCTCCTCGAACACTTCCAACGCGGCGGCCTGGCGCCCGGTGGCATACAAACCGTGCATGAGCAAAGCCCGCGCGCGTTCACGCAGCGGATGCGTGGCAAGCAGGTCGGGCAGCTCCGACGCGACAGCATGGTGGTCGCCCAGAGCCAGCGCGGCCTCGGCGCGATCTTCGACGGCCGCGCAGCGCTGATCGTCGAGCCGAGCGGCCCACGCCGGCGCGAACGGCGCGTCCAGCACATCGGCCAGCGCCGGACCACGCCACAGTCTCAGCGCCGCGTCGAGGGTGGTGACAACCCCGGCGAAATCCTTGTCGCGCAACGACTCTCGCCCCTGCTCGGCCAGACGTCGGAACCGATGCGCGTCGACGGCGGCCGCATCGACAGCGAGCCGATACCCGGCAGCCGACGATTCGACGGCCACACCACCCGCGCGCAACGCCCGTCGCAACCGCGACACCTGGGACTGCAGCGCGTGCGCCGCATCCCCCGGCGGGTTTTCCCCGTAGAGACCATCGATCAACCGATCCCTGCCGATGGTTTGTCCGGCCTCCAACGCGAGCAGAGCCAGCAACGACCGCACCTGCGGTCCCCCGACCGCGACCGGAGTCCCGTCCTCATGATGCACCGCGACCGAGCCGAGAATTCCGAACCGCACGATCTGGAGTATGCCCTGCGATGAATCCGGTGAGCACCGCACTGCGCCTGCCGGACACCGCCCGCGTCATGTTCGATCGCCTGATTTCGAACGGGTACCGAAATTCGTGGCACGCCTGAAGCCAGGCCCGGTACGACGGCGGTCCATCGGCGCACGGTGATCGCAACGATGGAGCTCGCCCGCCGCGGGACGCCACACTGTCCGGGTGACGACGACGAACCTGCATCCCGTGCGCGGCCGTTACCGCGATCCGGAGCTGACCTCGCTGGCGCGGACCAATTCGGTGATCGAGTTGCAGCTCGCGCACCGGTCGGTGCGCGCCTTCCTCGACGAGCCCGTGGGTGAGGAGGAGTTGACCGCGATCGTCGCGGCGGCGCAGTCGGCGTCGACCTCGTCGAATCTGCAGGCGTGGAGCGTCGTCGCGGTGCGGGATCCGGCGCGCCGCGATCGACTGGCGACGCTGGCGGGCGATCAGGATTTCATCCGCCGCGCACCGCTGTTCCTGGTGTGGCTGGCCGATCTGGGCCGGATCGCCCGGCTCGCGGCGGCCCGCCGGGCGACGGTCGACGCGACCGAATACCTCGAGTCCACGATTCTCGGTTTCGTGGATACGTCCCTCGCGGCACAGAACGCGGTGATCGCGGCCGAATCACTGGGCCTGGGCACGGTTTTCGTGGGCGGTATCCGCAACAACCCCGACGGCGTCGCCGCCGAGCTGAATCTGCCGGACCGGGTGTTCGCCGCCTTCGGGCTGGCGGTCGGTGTGCCCGATCCCGCCGAATCCGCCGGTGTGAAACCGCGGCTGCCGCAACGCGCGGTCCTGCACCACGACGTCTACGACGCCGCCGGGGATGCCGTGATCGACGATTACGACGCGAGGCTGTCCGAGTACAACGCCGAACACGGTCGCTCGATCGGCTGGATCACCACCGTTCTCCAGCGCCTCGCCGACCGCGACAGTCTCAAAGGCAGGCACCGCCTGCGAGAACATCTACGGCGTCAGGGTTTTCCGTCGGTGTAGGCTTTCGGCCCGTGGGTAATAGCTGGCTGCGTCGTCTGTCCCCCGCTCCGGAGAACGGATCGCACACGGTGGTCTGCTTTCCCCATGCCGGCGGATCCGCCATCTCGTACGGGCTGTTGGCCAAACGCCTCGGATCGGAATACGACGTCGTCGCCGTGCAATATCCCGGGCGGCAGGACCGACGGCGCGAGCCGCTCATCGACAGCATTTCCGATCTCGTCGACGGCCTGTTCACCGAATTGACCGAGACGCTCGCCGGCGTATCGCATTTCTCCCTGTTCGGCCACAGCATGGGATCGGCGGTGGCATTCGAAACCTGCCGGCGCCTCGAACGGGACACCGACGCGCGGGCGGCGGTACTGTTCGCCTCGGGCCGCCGTGCCCCCTCGCAACAGGGCATCGAGGTGATGCACACGCTGGGCGACCGCGCGCTGGCCGATCATCTCCTGAACTACGGCGGCACCCCGGCGGCGCTGCTCGAGGATCCGGAAATGCGCGACATGATTCTGGCGGTCACCAGAAACGACTACCGGGCCATCGAAACCTACGTCTGTGCCCCGGAGGCGACCGTCGAATGTCCCATCGTCGCACTGGCCGGTGATCGCGACGCCGATGCGCGTCTCGCCGATATCGAGGGCTGGGGCTCGCACACCACCGGAAATTTCCTCGCCCGCACATTTCCCGGCGGTCACTTCTTTCTCGACGCCAATGGTGATGCGGTGGCGCAGTTGATTTCCCAGCACAGTTCGCGAGCGCTGTCGAATTAGGCGAGAACGACCGGGCGAGCGTATTCGCCCGCCCGGTCGCCGCCTTCAGCGTGCGAGCCAGTTCTCGATCGCCTCGGCGACCTCCGCCGCGCCGTCCTCGAGAATCGTGAAGTGATCGGCCGCCACCGGCACGACGGTGTGGGTCGCGTCCCACGGCCGGGTCTGCCAGTTCGCACGCTCCGACGAGCCGTCCAGGAACGACCGCGCACACTGGACGAACAGTGTCGGTGTGTCGACGGAACCCGGCACCAGCTCGTGCAGCACCTGCACATACCGGCCCATTCCGGTGAGCCGGGCCTGGTCGAACCGACCGAATGTGGCCTCGTTCGCGACCATGTGTTCGGCCATCTCTCGCAGCAGCCATTCCCCGCCCTCGTGCGCGGGGTAGGTGTCCAGCATGACCACGCCGGCGGGAGCCGGACCGCCCGCCGCCTCCAGATATTCGGTGACGAGGTAGGCCAGCAGACCGCCCGAGGAGTGCCCGAGCAGGACGAACGGCTCACCCTGCGCGGCCGCCACCACCCCGCGCGCCACCGCCGCGAGCGCCGCGACCGGTGTCGCCGGGAGTGGTTCGCCCGCACCGAAACCGATCAGCGGTAGCGCCAGTACGTCGCGGCCGGTGCGCAGCTGCGATGCGATCCGGGCGTACTGGTGCGCGCCGCCGGTGGCCAGCGGCGGATTGAGGCAGATGATCCGGGGCAGGGTCGAGCCCGCGGCGAGCCGGGCCGGCGTCGGCAGCCGTTCCGGTTGCTCGTCGGCGGTGAAGTGGTCCCGCAGTTCCGCCACCGCTCGCAGCAGGGCGAAGCCCTTGCCGGCCTGACCGCTCGTCACCGCGCCGCGGAACATCCCGTACAGCGAATCGTCCACGCCCGCAGGGCTGTCGGCCGCTCGGGGCGGGGTGCCGAGTTCCTCGCGTAGGTGCCGGGCCAGCGCGGCGGGCGTCTTGTGGTCGAAGATCGCCGCCGTGGACAGCGCCAGCCCGGTGGACGCGTTGAGCGCGCCGCGCAACTCCATGGCGGCCAGCGAGTCGAAGCCCGATTCGAGGAAGTCCCGCTCCGGGTCGAGCGCATCGGTGCTGTCGTGGCCGAGCAGCCGGGCGGCATGCTCGAGGATGTGCGTCAGCAACCACTGTTCCCGATCAGGCTCCGGCAGCTGCGCCAGATGGTTGCGCAGTGCCGTGGCGTCGGGCGTCGTGACGCGTTGGCGCCGTCCCGGCTTCGCGGCCAGATCCCTGAGAAGTGCGGGAACCGTGTCGCGGGCACGCAGGACGGCGTGGTCGATCGCCACCGGCACCTGCACCGGACGGCCGGAAGACAGTGCCGCATCGAACAATTCGAGGGCGGTGCCGGCGGGCAGCGGCGAAAAGCCTTGGCGCCGCATGCGCTGCCGGTCGGCCTCGCCGAGCCATTGCGACAATCCGGTGTCGATATCCCACATGCCGTAGGCGAGTGACGTGGCCGGCAGACCTTCGGCGTGGCGATAGGTCGCGAGCGCGTCGAGGAACAGGTTCGCCGCCGCGTATCCGCCCTGGCCGGCGGGCAGGATCGACCCCGCCACCGAGGAGATCGTGACGAACGCGGACAGTCCGGCGTCGCGGGTGAGCTCGTGCAGGTACCAGGCGGCATCGGCCTTGGCGGTCAGGCAGTGGTCGATCCGGTCCGGGGTCAAGGTATCGACCAGGCCGTTGTCGGCGACCCCGGCCGCGTGCACGATCGCGCCCAGCGGATGCTCGGCGGAGATCGAGTCGAGCAGTTGCCGCACCGCGTCCCGGTCGGTGACGTCGCAGGCCGCAACCCGAACCCGGGCGCCGAGAGCGCCGAGTTCCGCGACGAGATCCGCGGCCGCGGCCGGTCCGCGCCGACCGGCCAGCACCAGGTGGCGCACCCCGTGCGCATGCACCAGATGCCGGGCGAGGTGGCGGCCGATCCCGCCGGTGCCGCCGGTGATCAGCACGGTCCGTTCGGAATCCCAGACGGTGGGCGGCGTCGTCCCGGGAGCCGCGACCCGGACCAGCCGCGGCACCCGAATCCCGGCCGCGTCGACGGCCAGTTCCGGTTCACCCGTCGCCGCGGCGGCCACGAGGTCGTGCGTCGTGGTCGCCTCGTCCGCCTCGACGAGCACGATCCGTCCCGGATTCTCCGCTTGCGCGGCGCGTACCAGGCCCCATACCGCGGCGGCGGCAGGATCGCCGGTGGAGTCGGTGACGACCACGAGAGTGCTTGTGGCACAACGTTCGTCGTTCAAGAACTCCTGGACGACACCGAGTGTGTCGTACAGGGCCGTGCGCAGTCGCGCCGGCACCGCGACCTCGCCGACCGGGGGCCGGTAGACGAGGACCGAGGCCGGCTCCGGCGCACCCCACTCGGCCCAGGAATTCTCCGCGGGGCGCGGCTGCGGGCCGGGCCGCCACGCGAGTTCGTACAGCGCGTCGTGGGAGCGAGACGATGCCGCGAGCAGTTCGGGCGAGAGCGGACGCAAGGCGAGCGATCGCACCGAAAGCAGCGGCGCGCCACCGGAATCGGCCAGCGCCACCGTGACCGCGCCCTCGTTCGGTTCGGTCAGGCGCACCCGCACCCGGCGGGCGCCGTCGGCGTACAGACGCACCGACGACCAGGTGAACGGAACCAGGGTCTGCCGCTCGGCCTCCTCGTCCGTGCCGCGCGGCAGGCCGACGGTGAGCGCGTGCAGGGCCGCGTCGAGCAGCGCCGGATGCATGCCGTAACCCTGTGCGGTGGTCTGCTCCGGCAGCGCGACCTCGGCGAACAGGTCATCGCCGCGCCGCCACACCGCCGTCAGACCGCGGAAGGCGGGACCGTAGTGGTATCCGTGGTCGGCGAGTTCGTCGTACGCGCCGTCCACGGTGACCTCCGTGGCGCCGACCGGCGGCCACTGCACGAAATCGGCCCAGTCCGCCGGTTCGTCGGTCTCCTCGCTCGGGCTCATCTGTCCTTGCGCGTGATGTGTCCACGGGACGGCCGGATCGTCCTCGTCCCGGCGGGAGTAGATGTCGATGCGCCGGTGACCGGTCTCGTCACCATCGCCGACGACCACCTGGATCTGCACTCCACCGGGCCCGCTGAACGTCAGCGGCGCCAGCAGTGTGAGATCGGCCAGTTCCGGACAGCCGACCTGATCTCCGGCGTGGACCGCCAACTCGACGAAGCCGGTTCCGGGCAGCAGCACCACGCCGAGGACGTCGTGATCGGCCAGCCACGGATGCGTGGCCGTGGACAACCGCCCGGTGAGGCGGACGCCGCCGCCTTCGGGCTGCGCGACCAACGCGCCCAGCATGGGGTGTTCGGTGGACCGCAGGCCGAGTGCCGACGGTTCTCCGGCGTGCAGCCGGCCCGTGGCCCAGAAACGGCGGTGCTGGAAGTGGTAGGTCGGCAGATCGGTCCGGGTGCCGCCGGAGCCGGCGTAGTAGCCGGCCCAATCCACCGGCGCACCCGCGACGTACAGGCGGGCGAGCCCGGTCAGCAAGGTCTCGGGGTCCGCATGGTGGCGGGTGGCGAGGGCGATCGTGGTTGCGGCATCGACGGTTCGGGCGACCATGGTCGTCAACACCGCGTCGGGCCCGACCTCGGCGAAGCGTGTCGCTCCCAGTTCCGCCATCGTCCGGACCGCGTCGGCGAATCGCACCGCGTCGCGCACCTGACGCACCCAGTAGGACGGATCCGACATCTCGTCGGTCACCCTGGCGCCGGTTGCGGTGGACACCAGCGGCATATCCGGGCGCCGGAACGTCACAGTGCTTATCGCCGAGGCGAATTCGTCCAGCATCGGTTCCATCGATGCGGAGTGGAACGCATGCGACACACGTAAACGATGTGTGCGCCAACCGTTTTCCGTGCACCGCTCGGCGGCGGCCAGCACATCGGCTTCGACACCGGACAGCACCACCGAGGACGGACCGTTCACCGCGGCGATCGAGACGTCGCCGGTCAGCACGGCCGGGACATCGGCCTCGGAGGCACCGACGGCGATCATCGCCCCGCCCGCGGGCAGCGCCTGCATCAGGCGACCACGCGCAGCCACCAGCACACACGCATCCTCGAGCGACACCACACCCGCGATATGGGCGGCGGCGACCTCACCGATCGAATGACCCGCCACCACATCCGCACGGAACCCCCACGATTCGAGCAGCCGATACAACGCCACCTCGAACGCGAA
This sequence comes from Nocardia aobensis NBRC 100429, assembly GCF_000308375.1. Taxonomy (GTDB): domain Bacteria; phylum Actinomycetota; class Actinomycetes; order Mycobacteriales; family Mycobacteriaceae; genus Nocardia; species Nocardia aobensis. The sequence continues at coordinate 21,475 of NZ_BAFQ01000147.1, forward strand.
CAACCCCGCCTGCGCGAACACCGTCCGATCGACAAGATCCTCGTCCACCAACGCATCGACCAGCGAAACAGACTGTCCCAGAACCGGATCCAGCTCGGCCACGATACGGTCGAAATGCTCCGCGAACACCGGATACACGCGCAGACCCGCGGCCATACCAGCCCACTGTGCACCCTGGCCCGAGAACACCACACCCGTCGAACCCGGCACCACCCGGCCCGAAACGACACCGGACACGGTCTCGCTCGCCGCCACCGCACGCACTCCCGCGAGCAGACCGTCACGATCGCCGGCCAGCACGACGGCACGATGCTCGAACACCGCACGCATGGACGCCAGCGAGAAGCCGACATCCACGGCCTCCGGATCGTGCGCGTCCACATGCGAGGCGAGGCGAGCCGCCTGGCCGGTGAGTGCGTCACCGTTGCGCGCCGAGAGTGTCCATGGCAGGACGGCCGGGACGGTGGACACCGCCGGCGCGGTCTCGGTGGCCGGGGCCTGCTCGACGATGACGTGGGCGTTGGTGCCGCTGATCCCGAACGAGGACACACCCGCGCGACGCGGCCGATCCACCTCCGGCCACGGCACCGGTTCGGTCAGCAACCGCACCTGCCCTTCGGACCAATCGACCTTGGTGCTGGGCGCATCGACGTGCAGTGTCCGCGGAAGTTCCCCGTGGCGCATCGCCATGACCATCTTGATCACACCACCCACACCCGCAGCAGCCTGAGCATGACCGATATTGGATTTCAACGACCCCAACCACAACGGCCGATCCGCGGCCCGATCCTGACCGTAGGTGGCAAGCAATGCTTGAGCCTCGATCGGATCACCCAACGTGGTGCCGGTGCCGTGTGCTTCGACCGCATCCACATCCGTCGGGGAGAGCCCCGCATTGGCCAGCGCCTGCCGGATCACCCGCCGCTGCGACGGACCGTTCGGCGCGGTCAAACCATTCGAGGCACCGTCCTGATTCACCGCCGAACCCGCCAGCACTGCCAACACCTCGTGGCCATGGCGGCGAGCATCGGAAAGCCGTTCCAGCACAAGCATTCCCGCACCCTCGGACCAGCCCACACCATCGGCCGCATCCGCGAAGGACTTACACCGGCCGTCGGGCGACAACCCACGCTGACGACTGAACTCCACGAACGTCTCCGGTGTCGCCATCACCGTCACACCACCGGCCAACGCCAGATCACACTCACCGGACCGCAACGATTGCGCGGCCAGATGCATCGCCACCAGCGACGACGAACACGCCGTATCCACCGACACCGCAGGGCCTTCCAGACCCAATGTGTAGGCGATCCGACCGGAGACCAGGCTGCCGGTCGCGCTGTTGCCGCTGCCCTGGGCGTAGTCGTGGTACATCACGCCGGCGAAGACCCCGGTCGAGCTGCCCCGCAGCACCGTGGGGTCGAGACCGGCGCGCTCCAACGCCTCCCAGGTCGTCTCCAGCAACTGTCGCTGCTGGGGGTCCATCATGGTGGCTTCGTTGGGGCCGATACCGAAGAACTCGGGGTCGAAATCGGCTGCGCCGTGCAGGAATCCGCCTTCTCTGGTGTAGGACTTGCCCGCGCGGCCGGGCTCCGGGTCGTAGATGCCGGCGATGTCCCAGCCGCGGTCGGCCGGAAGTGTCGTGATCGCGTCCGCTCCGGCGCGCACCAGATCCCAGAGTTCCTCGGGGGAGGTGATGCCGCCGGGGTACCGGCACGCCATGCCGACCACCGCGATCGGGTCGTCGTCGACCGGACGGGTCGCGGTGACCACGCTGTCCCGCGCGGTTCCGGTGAACTCCTCGGCGAGATGTCGTGCCAGTGCCTCGGGTGTCGGATAGTCGAACACCAGGGTGGCGGGCAGCGGCAGGCCCGTGACGGCTTTGAGGGCATTGCGGAATTCGATGGCGGTGATCGAATCGAAGCCCAGTTCGTTGAAGGCCCGGTCCGCCGCAATCGAATTCGGGTGCTCGTGGCCGAGAGTCGCGGCGATCTGTCCGCGCACGATCTCCACCAGAACTCCGAAGCGCTCGCTGTCGGGAGTGCTCGCGACCCGCGCGCGCAGCGCCGTGAACGCACCCGATGCCGCACTGCGACGAGCCGGCACCAGACCGGAAAGCAATGCGGGCGTGGTGTTTCCGGCGTGGCGAATGCTCTCCGTGTCGAGCCGGGCGAGCACCGGCACAACGATCCCGGTCGCGGCGTCGAAGAGTGCCAGGCCCTGATCGGCCGAGAGCGGCAGCAGGCCCGAGCGGGACATGCGGTGCCGGTCGACGTCGCCGAGTTGCCCGGCCATACCGCCGTCCCACAGCCCCCACACCAGGGATGTGCCGCACCTGCCGGTCGCGACGCGGTGCGTGGCGAGCGCGTCCAGGTATGCGTTGGCCGCGGCGTAGTTGCCCTGCCCGGGGTTGCCGAACGCACCGGCTACCGAGCTGAACAGGACGAATGCCCGCAGGGGCAGGTCGGCGGTCAGTTCGTGCAGATGGAATGCGGCATCGACCTTGGGGCTCAGCACGGTATCCATCCGCGCCGGGGTCAGCGACGCGACGGCGCCGTCGTCGAGCACACCGGCCAGGTGGAAGACGCCGGTCAGCGGGTGCTCGGCGGGTATGCCCGCCAGCACGGCGGCGAGCGCGTCGCGGTCGGCGACATCGCAGGCGGCGAATTCGACGTCGGCGCCGAGGTCGCCGAGTTCGGCCCGCAATGTGGCTGCGCCGGAGGCGGATTCGCCGCGCCGGCTCAGCATCAGCAGGTGGCGGACGCCGCGGGTGGCGACCAGATGCCGGGCGAAGAGCCCGGCCAGGAGTCCGCCGGCACCGGTGACCAGCACCGTCTCGTCCGGATCGAACGCGACGGCCTCGGCCGCGGCGGGAGCCGCCCGGACCAGCCGTGCGGCGTGCACTCGGCCGTCCCGCACGGCCAGCTGCGGTTCGGCCGCGGCCAGGATGCCGCCGAGCAGATCATCGAGGTCGGCATCGCTGTCGACCAGGACGATGCGACCCGGATGTTCGGCTTGTGCGGAGCGCACGAGGCCGCCGACGGCGGCGCCGGCCCGATTCGTGATGTCCTCTCCGGCCACCGACACCGCTCCGGCCGTCCGGACCACGAGGACCGATTCGGTGAATCGCCGGCTCGTCGTCCAGGACTGCACGACCTCGAGCACGTGGTGGGTCGCGGCGTGGATCGTGGCGGGATCGTTGCCCGCCGGGCAATCCAGCACCACGACCGGCGGTACCTCGTCACCGAGTTCCGGCCATGTGGCCGTGACGATTTCGGCCGTATCCACCTCGATCGGTGTCCAGTCGATCCGGAACAGGGCGTTGCCGACGGATGCGCCGGTGGTGAGCTGCGCGGCATCGACGGGACGGGAGGCGAGGTGACGGACCGTCGCCACCGGAGCACCGGCGGTATCCGCCAGATCCAGCGCTACGCCCCGCTCCCCGACGCGGGTGAGCCGCACCCGCAGCGCATCGGCCCCCGCCGCGTACACGGTGACTCCGGACCACTCGAACGGTAATGCCGGACCGTCCGGCCGCGCGTCGGCGAAGCGCAGCGCATGGAGGGCCGCGTCCAGCAACGCCGGGTGGATGCCGAACCGCTGGGCGTCGGAGCCGGCGGTCTCGGGCAGCGCGACCTCGGCGTAGAGGACGTCACCGGTCGCTCGCCAGACCGAGCGCAGCGCCTGGAACGCGGGACCGTAGTGGTATCCCTGCGCGCCGAGGGCGTCGTACACATCGTCGATATCCACCGCGACCGCTCCCGCGGGCGGCCACTGCCGCAATTCGACTGCGGCACTGGCGTTTTCGGACGCGAGTGTACCTTCGGCATGCACCATCCAGGACGGCAGCGCATCGGCGTCGTCCTCGCGGCGGGAGAAGATCCGCACCGCGCGACGACCGGCCTCGTCCCGGGCGCCGACCACGACACGGACCGCGGTGCCGGAGGTTTCCGACAGCGCCAGCGGGGCGCGCAGGACCAACTGCTCGAGGTGAGCGCAGCCGACCTGTTCACCGGCGTACAGGGCGAGCTCGACCAGACCGGTGCCGGGGAACAGGACGGTGTCCATGACCGCGTGATCGGCCAGCCAGGGATGTGTCCGCAGGGACAGGCGGCCGGTGAGATCCGCACCGTCGGAGTCCGGTTGGGAGACCACGGCCGAGACCAGCGGATGTTCGGTGGCGACCAGCCCCATCGCGCGGGCGCTGCCGGATGCCGTCGACTCGTCGGACAACCAATACCGCCGACGCTGGAACGCATAGGTGGGCAGGTCGATTCGCCGGGCGCCCGTTCCGGAGTAGAGGGCGCCCCAGTTCACGTCCGCGCCGGTGACGAACAGTGTCGCCACTGCGGCCGTCAGGGTCGACGGATCCGCCTGGTGCCGGCGGGACGATGCCGCCACCACGGGGGATGTGGCGTCGAGGGTTTGGGTGACCATGGGGGCCAGCACCGCATCCGGCCCGAGCTCGGCGAATCGGGACACCCCCGACTCCGCCATCGCCGTCACCGCAGCGGCGAACCGCACCGTATCCCGAACCTGGTTCACCCAATACGACGGAACCGACATCTCGTCGGTCACCCTGGCACCGGTCACCGTCGACACCAATGCCACAGTCGGACGTTCGAACGCCAATGCGTCTATCGCGGAGGCGAATTCGTCCAGCATCGGTTCCATCAACGCCGAATGGAACGCATGCGACACCCGCAAACGGTGTGTGCGCCAACTTTTTCCGGCACACCTGTCAGCCGCCGCCAGTACATCGGCCTCGGCACCGGACAACACCACCGAGGACGGACCGTTCACCGCCGCGATCGATACGTCACCGGCGGAATCCAGCAGCGCCGGCACCTCCGCCTCGGAAGCGCCCACCGCGACCATCGCTCCGCCCGCGGGCAGCGCCTGCATCAGTCGCCCGCGCGCAGCGACCAGCACGCACGCGTCCGCCAGCGATAGGACTCCCGCCACGTGTGCGGCCGCGACCTCACCGATCGAATGACCCGCCACCACATCCGCACGGAACCCCCACGATTCGAGCAGCCGATACAACGCCACCTCGAACGCGAACAACCCCGCCTGCGCGAACACCGTCCGATCGACCAGCTCATCGTCCACCAACGCATCGACCAGCGAAACAGACTGTCCCAGAGCCGGTTCCAGCTCGGCCACGATACGGTCGAAATGCTCCGCGAACACCGGATACGCACGCAGACCCGCGGCCATACCAGCCCACTGCGCACCCTGACCCGAGAACACCACACCCGTCGAACCCGGCACCACCCGGCCCGAAACCACGCCGGGAAGGGGCTCTCCGCGCCCGAGGGCCTGGATACCGGTCCGCAGGTCGTCGCCTTCGGCGGCCAGCACCACGGCGCGGTGATCGAACACCACTCGCGAGGTCGCGAGCGAGTAGCCGACGTCGACCGGGTGCCGGTCGCCGATCCGCGCGGTCAGACGTCTGGCTTGTTCGGCCAGGGCGGCGCCGTCGCGCGCCGAGATCACCCACGGCAGGACCCCACCGGCCGGAGCGATCCTGGTCTCCGGTACGGAGGCCGCGGCGGCCGGCGCCTGTTCGACGATGAGGTGGGCGTTGGTGCCGCTGAGTCCGAAGGACGAGATACCGGCGCGACGCGGCCTATTCACCTCCGGCCACTCGACCGACTCGGTCAACAACCGGATATTGCCTTGCGTCCAATCGACTTTCGAACTCGGCCGGTCGACATGCAGTGTCTTCGGCAGCACGCCGTGGCGCATCGCCATGACCATCTTGATCACACCGGCCACACCCGCCGCGGCTTGGGCGTGACCGATGTTCGACTTCAACGATCCGAGCCACAGGGGACTGGTGGGGTCCCGATCCTGACCGTAGGTGGCGAGCAGCGCCTGGGCCTCGATCGGATCACCCAGCGTCGTACCCGTACCGTGGCCCTCCACGGCGTCGACCTCGGCAGGCGAGAGACCGGCATTGGCCAACGCCTGCCGGATCACCCGCCGCTGCGACGGACCGTTGGGCGCGGTCAAACCGTTCGACGCACCATCCTGATTCACCGCCGAACCCGCCAGCACCGCCACAACCTCGTGACCATGACGACGAGCGTCGGAAAGCCGTTCCAGCACAAGCATTCCCGCACCCTCAGCCCAGCCCACACCATCGGCCGCATCCGCGAAGGACTTACACCGGCCGTCGGGTGACAATCCACGCTGCCTGCCGAATTCGAGGAACATATCCGGTGTGGCCATGACCGCGACACCGCCGGCCAGCGCCAGATCGCATTCCCCCGACCGCAGCGACTGCGCGGCCAGATGCATCGCCACCAGCGACGACGAACACGCCGTATCCACCGACACCGCAGGACCTTCCAGACCCAGCGTGTAGGCGATCCGCCCGGAGACGAGACTTCCTCCGGCGCTTCCGGCCTTGCCGGTGCCCTGTGCGTAGTCGTGGTACATCACACCGGTGAACACACCGGTCGAGCTGCCACGCAGCACGGCAGGATCGATCCCGGCCCGTTCCAGCGCCTCCCACGAGGTCTCCAGCAGCAATCTCTGCTGCGGATCCATCACCATGGCCTCATTGGGACTGATACCGAAGAAATCGGCATCGAAATCGGCTGCGGAATACAGGAATCCACCGGTGCGGGCGTAGGTCTTGCCGGGCTTGCCGGGCTCGGGGTCGTAGATACCGTCGACATCCCAGCCACGGTCGACCGGCAATTCCCCGTTGGTGTCGATGCCCTCGGCGACCAACCGCCACAAATCCTCCGGCGACCCCACACCACCCGGATACCGGCAACTCATCGCCACAATCGCAACCGGATCATCATCCACCCGAACCCGGCCGACCGGCCCTTCCTCGACAACCGATGTACCGGCCAACTCCGACCCGATGAACTCAGCCACCACCTCCGCATTCGGATAATCGAAAATCAACGTCGCCGGAAGCTTCAAACCCGTCGCCACCGACAACCGATTCCGAAACTCCACCGCACCCAACGAATCGAAACCCAACTCCGAAAAAGCACGCAACGGCTCCACACCATCCACCGACACATGCCCCAACACACCCGCAGCCACCGACCGCACCATATCCACCACAGCCACATGCCGATCCACATCCGACAAACCAGCCAGCGTGGCGGCGAATGCGGGTTCCGGACTCTGGTTTCGTGTCCGGCGGCGTACCGGGGCGGGGACGATGCCACGCAGCAGCGCCGGGAGCGCGTCGCCACGGTCGCGCAGGGCCGCCGGATCGACCCGCAATGCCACCAGCTGCGCGGACTCGCTGGCGATCGCCAGATCGAACAGCTCCAGCCCTTCGGTCTCGCTCAGCGGCGGAAGCCCCTGCCGCCGGATGCGCTCGACGTCCCCCTCCGACAGCATCGAACCGAGACCGGTCGATGTCGCCCACAATCCGTAATCGATGGCGGTCGCGGGTAGACCTGCGGCGTGGCGATGGGCGGCCAGCGCGTCCAGAAACACGTTCGCCGCAGCATAATTCGCCTGCCCCGCCGCCAGCACCGAACCGCCGGCCGACGACACCACCACGAACAGCGACAACGGCCGATCACACGTCAACTCGTGCAGATGCCAGGCCGCGTCGACCTTCGGTGCGAACACCGGCCCGAACCGATCCGCCGTGATCGACTCGATCAGTCCGTTGTCGGCGGCGCCCGCCGCATGCACCACGCCGATCAGCGGATGCTCGTCCGGAATATCGTCGATCAACGCGGCCAACGCCTCGCGGTCCGACACATCACACGACGCGATCCGCACCTGCGCGCCGAGTTCGACCAGTTCGTCACGCAACTGCTCGGCGCCCGGCGCGCCCGGTCCGCTGCGCGACACCAGCGCAAGCTGCGTCACACCGTGTTTCACCACGAGGTGCCGTGCCATCAACGCACCGAGGCCACCGGTCCCGCCGGTGACCAGCACGGTGCCGGCCGCGATCGAGGCAACGGCCGCACCGGTCGCGTGCCGGCGCAACCGCGGTACCAGCGCGGCCGCCCCGCGCACGGCGATCTCCGGCTCGGCGGCGTCCGGCGCCGTCGTGGTCAGCGCGGCGACGAGATCCTGGTCCCGATCCAGGTCGAGGAGCTGGAAACGACCGGGGTGCTCGGCCTGCGCCGCGCGCACCAGACCCCATACCGGCGCCTGCGCCAGATTTACCGGCTCGGGCCCGTCGACGGACACGGCGTGCCGGGTGACAACGACCAGTCGAGAGTGTTCGAAAAGTGAAGTGCGCAACCACAATTGCACGGTCTCGAGGATTCCGGCGGTGATCTGCCGGGCCGCGACCGGGGGTGCGGACTCGTCGTCGGGGCATTCGAGAACGACGACGTCGGGTGCGACCGTATCGTCGGCCGCGTCCAGGTCGGTGATCAGTGCCGCGAGATCGCGATAATGTGGCTGATCGTCGGAGCCGTGTCCGGAACCCACCACCGCGATGCGATTCGGTTCGACCGTCGCGGACGCCGGTGCGGTGGCGATCCACTCCACGCCGAACAGCGAGTCCGAGCCCGGATGCGCGGTGAGGCGCTCGGCCGGTACGGGCCGCGATACGAGAGCGCCGACCGACAGCACCGGCTGCCCGTGCCGGTCGGTGATTCGCACGCCGAATCCGTCGTCGTCCGGTGAAATCCGCACGCGCAGCGCCGCGGCGCCGGTCGCGTGCAGTGCCACCCGGTTCCACATGAACGGCAACGCCGGGGAATCGCCGAGGTCGCCGCTGCGGAAGCCGTGCACGATTCCGGCGTGTAGTGCGGCATCGAACAGCGCCGGATGGATGCCGAACCCGTCGGCGTGCCCGGTGTCGGGGAGCGCGATCTCGGCGAACAATTCCTGCCCGCGCTGCCAGGCCGCCCGCAAGCCCCGGAACTGCGGGCCGTACCCGTAGCCGAGCTGCGAGAGTTCGTCGTAGACGCCGTCGACGTCGACAGCGGTGGCGCCGGCCGGCGGCCAGGAAAGCGGTTCGAAGTCCTCGGCCTCGTCCGGGGTGAGAACGCCTTCGGCATGCATCGTCCACGCCGGCGTCGCCTCGACATCACGGTCGGGGCAGGAGAAGATCCGGACCGCGCGACGGCCCGCCGCGTCCGGCTCGCCGAGCACCACACGTACCGCGACTCCGCCGGTGTCCGGCAATATCAGCGGTGCGTGCAGCACCAACTCGTCGAGCATCGGGGTACCGGCTCGTTCCCCGGCGTGCAGGGCGAATTCGACGAAGCCGGTTCCGGGGAACAACACCGTGTCCCTCACCCGGTGATCGGCCAGCCACGGATGGGTCTGCACCGACAGGCGGCCGGTGAACGTCGCCGTATCGGACTCCGGTTGCGACACGACCGCCGACAGCAGCGGGTGTCCGGTGGACGCCAGGCCCATCGCCCGGAGGTCACCGCCGGTGCCGGCATTCGGCCCCAGCCAGTAGCGCCGGCGCTGGAAGGCGTAGGTGGGCAGGTCGATTCGCCGAGCTCCGGTCCCGGCGTACCAGCCGGCCCAGTCGACCCGCGCGCCCGCGACGAACAGTCCGGCGGCGCCGGCCGCGACCGTGCGGGCATCGGCGCGATTTCGGCGCGCCACCGCGACCACGACCGGCACCGAGGTCGTGGACGCCGGTGTCGCATGGTGTTCGACGATTTGTGTGATCATCGGGGCCAGCACCGCATCCGGTCCGACCTCGGCGAAGCGGGACACTCCCAGCTCCGCCATCGCGGTCACCGCATCGGCGAAGCGCACCGTATCCCGGACCTGGCGCACCCAGTACGACGGGGCCGACATCTCGTCGGTCACCCTCGCGCCGGTCACCGTGGATACCAGTGCGACCTCCGGACGTCCGAAGTTCACACCGTCGATGGCCGAAGCGAATTCGGCGAGCATCGGCTCCATCGACGCCGAATGGAACGCATGCGACACCCGCAGGCGATGCGTGCGCCAACCACGCTCGGCACAGGCATCGGCCAGCGCCGAGACTTGGTCCTCGGCACCGGAGAGCACGACCGCCACGGGACCGTTCACCGCCGCGATCGACACGTCACCGGTCGGCACCGCACCGGAATTCAGCAGCGTCAGCACGTCGGTCTCGGACGCACCGACCGCGACCATCGCCCCACCCGCGGGCAGCGCCTGCATCAGGCGACCACGCGCAGCCACCAGCACACACGCATCCTCGAGCGACACCACACCCGCGATATGGGCGGCGGCGACCTCACCGATCGAATGACCCGCCACCACATCCGCACGGAACCCCCACGATTCGAGCAGCCGATACAACGCCACCTCGAACGCGAACAACCCCGCCTGCGCGAACACCGTCCGATCGACAAGATCCTCGTCCACCAACGCATCGACCAGCGAAACAGACTGTCCCAGAACCGGATCCAGCTCGGCCACGATACGGTCGAAATGCTCCGCGAACACCGGATACACGCGCAGCCCGGCAGCCATCCCCGCCCACTGCGCACCCTGGCCCGAGAACACCACACCCGTCGAACCCGGCACCACCCGACCCGACACCACACTCGGCAGATGCTCGCCGGTGGCCAATCCCGTTGTGCCCGCGAGCAATTCGGCACGGTCGCCGCCCAGGACGACGGCACGATGCTCGAGCACACTGCGGGTGGACGCCAGCGACGAGCCGATGTCGATCGGATCGTGCTCCTCGCCGATATGGGACGCGAGACGGTCGGCTTGGCCGGCGAGGGCCGCAGCACTGCGCGCCGAGATCACCCACGGCAGGACGCCGCCTGCCGGAGCGATGCGCGCGGGCTCCGCCGGCGCCGCCATGCTCTGTGCCTGTTCGAGGATGAGGTGCGCGTTGGTGCCGCTGATTCCGAACGAGGACACCCCGGCGCGACGCGGCCGATCCGCCTCCGGCCACGGCACCGGTTCGGTCAGCAACTCGATACTGCCCTGCGCCCAATCGACCTTGGTACTCGGCCGATCGACATGCAACGTCTTCGGCAGCACGCCGTGGCGCATCGCCATGACCATCTTGATCACACCACCTACACCCGCGGCCGCCTGGGCATGACCGATATTGGACTTCAACGACCCCAACCACAACGGGCGATCGGCAGCGCGGTCCCGGCCGTAGGTCGCCAGCAGCGCCTGGGCCTCGATGGGATCACCCAGCGTCGTCCCGGTGCCGTGGCCTTCGATCGCGTCCACCTCCCCCGCGGAGAGTCCGGCATCGGCCAGCGCGCGGCGGATGACCCGCTGCTGCGAGGGGCCGTTCGGCGCGGTGAAACCGTTCGACGCACCGTCCTGGTTCACCGCGGAACCGGCGATGACCGCCAGCACCTGATGGCCGTTGCGCCGCGCATCGGAAAGCCGTTCCAGCACGAGCACGCCGACGCCCTCGGACCAGCCCACACCGTCCGCCGCGTCGGCGAAGGCTCGGCACCGACCGTCGGGTGAGAGACCGCGCTGACGGCTGAACTCGAGGAACATGTCCGGCGAGGCCATCACCGCGACTCCGCCGGCCAGGGCCAGATCGCATTCGCCCGACCGCAGCGATCCCGCGGCCAGATGCAGCGCGACCAGCGACGACGAACACGCCGTATCCACCGACACCGCAGGACCTTCCAGACCCAGCGTGTAGGCGACGCGGCCGGAGACCAGACTGCCGCCGGCACTGTTGGCGCCCTGCGTTCCCTGCGCGTAGTCGTGGTACATCACACCGGTGAACACACCGGTCGAGCTGCCACGCAGCACGGCAGGATCGATCCCGGCCCGTTCCAGCGCCTCCCACGAGGTCTCCAGCAGCAGCCGCTGCTGCGGATCCATCACCATGGCCTCGTTCGGGCTGATACCGAAGAAGTCGGCATCGAAATCGGCTGCGGAATACAGAAATCCACCGCGCCGCGTGTAGGTCTTGCCCGCCTTACCCGGCTCGGGATCGTAGATGCCTTCGATGTCCCAACCACGGTCCGTCGGCAGTTCGCCGGTGGTGTCGATGCCCTCGGCGACCAACCGCCACAAATCCTCCGGCGACCCCACACCACCCGGATACCGGCAACTCATCGCCACAATCGCAACCGGATCATCATCCACCCGAACCCGGCCGATTACCTCCTCATCGTCAACGGGCCCACCCGACAACTCCGACCCGATGAACTCAGCCACCACCTCCGCATTCGGATAATCGAAAATCAACGTCGCCGGAAGCTTCAAACCCGTCGCCACCGACAACCGATTCCGAAACTCCACCGCACCCAACGAATCGAAACCCAACTCCGAAAAAGCACGCAACGGCTCCACACCATCCACCGACACATGCCCCAACACACCCGCAGCCACCGACCGCACCACATCCACCACAGCCACATGCCGATCCACATCCGACAAACCAGCCAGCGTATCCAGGAAGGTCCGATCCGCCGCGGACGTGTTCGCGCGTCGGCGAGCGGTCACCGGTGCGATGCCACGCAGCAGCGCCGGCACGCTCTCGCCGCGCTGCCGGAGCACGGCCGGGTCGACCCGGAGTGCCACGAGCTGAGCGGTGTCGGTCGCCAGTGCCGCATCGAAGAGCCCCAGCCCTTCCGCCTCGGTGAGCGCGGGGAAACCCTGCCTGCGCATCCAGTCGAAATCGGCTTCGGACAATGCGGTGCCGAGTCCGCTCGAGCGCTCCCACAGGCCGTAGTCGATGGCGGTCGCGGGCAGACCCGCGGCACGACGATGAACAGCCAACGCATCCAGAAACACGTTCGCCGCAGCATAATTCGCCTGACCCGCCGCCAGCACCAAACCACCAGCCGACGACACCAATACGAACAACGACAACGACCGACCGCGAGTCAACTCGTGCAGATGCCACGCCGCATCCACCTTCGGCGCGAACACCGAATCAACACGCTCCGCCGTAATCGACTCCACCACACCGTTATCCGCGACACCCGCGGCGTGCACCACACCCACCAACGGAAACTCACCCGAAATACCGTCGACCAACTCCGACAACGCGTCACGATCCGACACATCACAGGCGACAACACGCACCCCCGCACCCAACGCCACCAGCTCATCACGCAACCGCTCGGCACCAGGCGCAGCCAAACCCCGACGCGACGCCAGAACAAGATGCGTCACACCGTGATTCACCACCAGATGCCGAGCGAGCAACGCACCCAGACCACCCGTCCCACCGGTCACCAATACCGTGCCCGGCTGTAGGCGAACCGCGTCACCGGCAGGGTGACGGGTCAAACGCGGCACCGATACGACCGCACCACGCACGGCGACCTCCGGCTCACCCGTGACAGCGGCGGACAGCGACGCCACGGCCATCGGCGCGCGAGTCTCGTGGGAGCCGTCCGGGTCGTCCAGGTCGAGCAGGTGGAATCGATCCGGATGTTCGGCCTGCGCGGCCCGGACCAGCCCCCACACCGGCGCCTGCGCCAGATTTAGCGTCTCCGAATCATTCACGGCCACAGCGTTTCTGGTCACGACGACCAAGCGTGACGCGGTGAAACGCGGATCGCTCAGCCACCGCTGCACGGTGTCGAGAACGCCGGTGACGACCTGCCGGGCCGCGGTCGGCGGCGCGCCCTCGCCCCGAGGGCATTCGACGACGACGATCTGCGGCACGACCGGTTCCGTGACCGCGTCCAGATCGGCGATCAACGCCTCGAGGTCGCGGTATCCGCGTATCTCCCCCGAATCGCGACCGGCGCCCAGCACCGCCACCCGGTTCGGGTCGAGGGCCACCGGCACACTCGGAACCGCGATCCACTCCACCCCGAACAGGTCCTGCGACACCCGGTTCGCGTCGAGATGCCGGGCCGTCACCGGCCGGGATACGAGCGCGGCCACCGACAGGACCGGTTCGCCCTGCGCATCGGCGATCCGCACGCCGAACTTCTCACCGTCCACAACGATCCGGACGCGCACCACCGCGGCCCCGGCCGCGTGCAACGCCACGTTGTTCCAGGTGAACGGCAACGCCGGGGAGGTACCCCCTTCGCTGCGCAGGCCGTGCACGATCCGCACGTGCAGTGCGGCGTCGAACAGGGCCGGGTGGATGCCGAAGCTTTCGGCCTCCGCGGAGTCGGGCAGCGCGACCTCGGCGAAGAGTTCGTTCCCACGTTGCCATGCAGCTCGCAGGCCTCGAAACGCGGGCCCGTAGCCGTAGCCGAGGTCGAGCAGTTCGTCGTAGACGTCGTCGATATCCAGCGGCTGCGCTCCGCTGGGCGGCCACGACCGGAGATCGAAATCGGGGACGACCCCGCCCGTGGCGAGAGTGCCTTCGGCATGAATCACCCACGGTTCGTCCGTGGTGGCCCGCGAATGAATACTCAGTCGCCGCCGGCCGGTGTCGTCGGCGGCGGCCACCACCACCTGCACCGACACACCGCCCTGGGCGGGCAGCGTCAACGGCGTGTGCAGGACGAGTTCTTCCAGCACATCGCAGCCCAGCAGGCCGCCGACGTGACCCGCGAGTTCGACGAATCCGGTGCCGGGCAGCAGGACCACGCCGAATACGCTGTGGTCGGCCAGCCACTCGACGGAATCCACCGTCCAGCGGCCGGTGAAGCTCACTCCGCCCGATTCCGGATGCGGTACGGCGGCGCCGAGCAGGGGATGTGACACGGCGTCGAGGCCGACGGCGGTGACCCCGCCCAGTTCGGCTCCCAGCCACGATTGCGCCAGCACCTGCCGCACGTCGAGCCAGAAGCGTTCGTGCCGGAAGGCGTAGGTGGGCAGGTCGATCCGCCGAGCTCCGGTCCCGGTGTACCAACCGGTCCAGTCGACATCGGCGCCGGTGACGAACAACCCGGCGACACCGGCCGACACTGTCGCGGCATCGGTACGGTCGCGGCGTGCCAATGCCACTACCGCCGGTGCACCGGTACGGGTGTCCTCCAGGCTCTGGGTGACCATGGGGGCCAGCACCGCATCCGGCCCGACCTCGGCGAAACGGGACACCCCCAGCTCCGCCATCGCCGCCACCGCCTCGGCGAACCGCACCGAATCCCGAACCTGATTCACCCAGTACGACGGAACCGACATCTCATCGGTCACCCTGGCACCGGTCACCGTCGATATCACAGCCACGCGCGGCCGCTCGAACACCACAGTGCTTATCGCCGAGGCGAACTCGGTGAGCATCGGCTCCATCAACGCCGAATGGAACGCGTGCGAGACGCGCAATCGCTTCGTCCGCCAACCACGCCCGGAGCACATATCGGCCACCGCCAGCACATCGGCTTCGACACCGGACAGCACCACCGAGGACGGGCCGTTCACCGCGGCGATCGACACGCCCGCACTCAGCAGCGGCAATACATCGGCCTCCGACGCACCCACCGCGACCATCGCCCCACCGGCGGGCAGCGCCTGCATCAATCGACCACGCGCAGCCACCAGAACACACGCATCCTCGAGCGACAACACACCCGCGATATGCGCGGCGGCAACCTCACCGATCGAATGACCCGCCACCACATCCGCACGGAACCCCCACGATTCGAGCAGCCGATACAACGCCACCTCGAACGCGAACAACCCCGCCTGCGCGAACACCGTCCGATCGACCAGATCCTCGTCCACCAACGCATCGACCAGCGAAACAGACTGTCCCAGAGCCGGTTCCAGCTCGGCCACGATACGGTCGAAATGCTCCGCGAACACCGGATACACGCGCAGCCCGGCAGCCATACCGGCCCACTGCGCACCCTGACCCGAGAACACCACACCCGTCGAACCCGGCACCACCCGACCCGACACCACACCGGACACGGACTCGCCCGCCGCCACCGCACGCACACCCGCGAGCAGATCCTCGCGATCGCCGGCCAGCACGACGGCACGATGCTCGAACACCGCACGCGTGGACGCCAGCGACACGCCGATATCGAGCGGATCCTGTTCTTCCGCAGCCGATTCCGGATTTCCGATGTGGGCCGCAAGGCGTGTGGCCTGATCCACGAGTGCCGGACCACTGCGCGCCGAGATCACCCACGGCAGCAACCCGCCCACGGGTGCGGTCCTCGATACCGGATCGGCCATCGTGTCGGTCGCCGGTGCTTGTTCGACGATCACGTGCGCGTTGGTGCCGCTGATCCCGAACGAGGACACACCCGCCCGACGCGGCCGATCCACCTCCGGCCACGGCACCGGCTCGGTCAGCAACCCGATATTGCCTTGCGCCCAATCGACTTTCGTACTCGGACGGTCGACATGCAGAGTCTTCGGCAGCACGCCGTGGCGCATCGCCATGACCATCTTGATCACACCACCCACACCCGCAGCGGCTTGTGCGTGACCGATATTCGACTTGAGCGACCCCAACCAGAGCGGACTACCGGCGTCCCGGCCCTGACCGTAGGTGGCGAGCAGCGCCTGGGCCTCGATCGGATCACCCAGCGTCGTTCCGGTGCCGTGTGCTTCGACCGCATCCACATCCGTCGGGGAGAGCCCCGCATTGGCCAGGGCCTGCCGGATCACCCGCCGCTGCGACGGACCGTTCGGCGCCGTCAAACCATTGGACGCACCATCCTGATTCACCGCCGAACCGGCGATGACCGCGAGAATTCGATGGCCGTTGCGCTGCGCATCGGAAAGGCGTTCCAGGACGAGCACTCCGACGCCCTCGGACCAGCCCACACCGTCGGCCGCGTCCGCGAACGACTTGCATCGGCCGTCCGGAGCCAAGCCGCGCTGGCGGCTGAATTCCACGAAGGTCTCCGGTGTCGCCATCAGCGTCACACCGCCGGCCAGCGCCAGATCGCATTCCCCGGACCGCAGCGATCCCGCGGCCAGATGCATCGCGACCAGCGACGACGAACACGCCGTATCGACCGTGACCGAGGGGCCCTCGAAGCCGAACACGTACGACACCCGGCCCGACGCAATGGATCCCGCATTCGCGTTGGCCGGATAGTCGTGATACATCATGCCGGTGAAGACGCCGGTCGCGCTGCCGCGCAGCGACCCCGTGTCCACACCGGAGCGCTCCAGAGCTTCCCACGACGTCTCCAACAGCAAGAACTGCTGCGGATCCATCATCGCGGCCTCGTTGGGGCTGATGCCGAAGAACGCGGGATCGAATTCACCGGCCGAATGCAGGAAACCACCCTCGCGGGTGTAGGTGCTGCCCGGCGTTTCCCCGGTCCGATCGTAGAGTCGCTCGACGTCCCACCCGCGATTCACCGGGAACTGCGAGGTGGCGTCGCCACCCTCGGCTACCAGCCGCCACAGATCCTCCGGCGAATCCACCCCGCCCGGATACCGGCACGCCATTCCGACGATCGCGATCGGCTCCCGGAGGGCCGCGTCGAGTTTGCGATTGCGCGCCCGCAATCGCTCCGTTTCCTTGAGCGAGACCCGCAGCGCCTGCGCCAGCTTCTGCGTCTTGTCATCGGGGTTCGTCATTCTCAGTCCTCTGATGAGCCGTTGTAGGCCAGGTCGATCAGGTCGTCGATGTCCAATTCGTCGATGGACTCGTCCCCGACGCCTCGATCGGTGTCGTCTGTTTCAGCACGCGGTGTGTCACCGTCGCGCGCGAGCTCCAGGAGCGCCTCCAGCAGCCCCGCCGCCCGGAGCCGGGAGAGCGGGATGGTTCGAAGCGCCTGCCGAATCTCGTTCTCCGGCAACGTGTCCGGTTCATTCGGGTCGTTCTCGGTGAGCATCTCCACGAGATGGCCCGCGAGTGCCTGTGGCGTCGGATAGTCGAAAACGAGGGTCGCGGGCAGCGGCAGACCCGTGACGGTTTTCAGGACGTTGCGGAACTCCACGGCGGTGACCGAGTCGAATCCCAGCTCGTTGAACGCCTTGTCCACATCCACGGCATTCGCGTGGGCGTGGCCCAGAATCGCCGCCACCTGCCCGCGCACGATCTCCACCAGCACGGCGGGACGTTCGTGGTCCGGGGTGTCGGCCACGCGGGCACGCAGTGCCGCGGCCGTACCCGACGCCGTGGTGCGTCGCTGCGGGACCAGGTCGGCGAACAGCGGTGCGACAGTTCCCGCACCGCGCAACGCATCCAGATCCAACCGAGCCAGGACCAGCGCCGCGGCATCGATGCGCGCGGCGGCATCGAACAGGGCGAGGCCGTGTCCGGCCGCCAGCGGCAGCACACCGGAGCGAGCTATCCGTTGCCGCGCGGCGGCATCGAGTTCGGCGGCCATACCGCCCTCGGCCTCCCACAGACCCCAGGCGAGGGATTGCCCGCACCGGCCGGATGCCCGCCGCTGCGCGGCCAGCGCGTCCAGGCAGGCGTTGGCCGCGGCGTAGTTCCCCTGCCCGGCATTGCCGAATGGTCCTGCCACCGAACCGAACAGGACGAACGCCTTCAGCGGGAGGTCGCGGGTCAGGTCGTGCAACTGCAGGGCGGCGTCGACCTTGGGGCGCAGCACCGCGTCCAACCGGTCGGGGGTGAGCGAACCGATCGCACCGTCGTCGAGCACACCGGCCAGATGGAAGACGCCGGTCACCGGATGATCGGCCGGAACCGTGGACAATGCCGCGGCCAGTGCCTCGCGGTCGGCGGCGTCGCAGGCGGCGAAGTCGACTCGGGCCCCGAGGTGTTCCAGCTCGGCACGCAATGTCGTTGCGCCGGGCGCGGATTCACCTCGGCGGCTCAGCAGCAGCAGCCGGCGCACACCGCGCGCGGTGACCAGGTGCCGGGCGAACAGGCCGCCGAGGTACCCGCTCGCACCCGTGACCAGAACGGTGTCGTCGGCGGTGAAGGAGTCGTCCGGGACAGTCGCCGCCGCGGGTGTGACTCGGGTCAGGCGGCCGGCGTAGGCCTGTCCGGCGCGGACGGCGATCTGTGGTTCGCCTGCGGCCACGACCCCGCCCGGCACGCCGGAGTCGGTATCGAGCAGGACGATCCGGCCCCGATGTTCGGTCTGCGCGGAACGCACCAGACCGCCGACCGCGGCGCCCGCGAGGTTCGTGATCGCCTCGCCCGCAACCGATATCACGCCGCCGGTGCGGACCACCAGCACCGAATCGGCGAAGCGGGAGTCGGTCGTCCACGCCTGGAGGACGTGCAGCGCCTCATGCGTCGCCGCACGAACGGCGGTGGGATCGTCACCGGTCGGGCAGTCCCACACGACGAGGCCGGGGACGTCGTCGCCCAGCTCTGCCCATCGGGCCGTGGTCACCTCGGCATCGGGAAGCGCCACCGGTGTCCACCCGACCTCGAACAACGCATTCCGACCGGTGGCTCCCCCGGCGGTGAGCTGGGCCGGATCGATCGGCCGAGACGCGAGGTGCCGGACCGACGCCACGGGCATACCCGTCGAATCGGCGAGGTCCAGCGCGACGCCGTGGTCACCCTCCGGAGTGAGCCGGACCCGCAGCGAATCGCCCCCGCCCGCGTACACGGTGACGCCCGACCATTCGAACGGCAGGGCGATCTCCGTCGTGGGCATATCCGATGCCGAACGCACGGCGTGCAGCGCCGCATCGAGCAGTGCGGGATGCAACCCGAATCCGGCCGCGTCGGCGCGCACGGATTCCGGCACCGCCACCTCGGCGTAGATTTCGCCGTCCTCCCCGCGCCAGACCGCGGTCAATGCCTGGAATACCGGCCCGTATCGGTAGCCCAGGGCATCGAGTGCGTCGTACACACCGTCGATGTCGACGGCGGTGGTGCCCACCGGGGGCCAGGAGATCAGGTCGAAATCGGGTGCCGTGCCGGCTTGTGCGACAACACCTTCGGCGTGCAGCGTCCAGGAGGGTACGGAATCGACCTCCCCGTCGGCGCAGGAGAAGATCCGCACGGCGCGGTGTCCGGTCTCGTCCGGTTCACCGACCGCCACGCGGATCGCGACGCCACCGGTCTCGGGTAGCGCCAGGGGCGCTCGGAGCACCAGCTCGTCGAGAGCCGGGCAGCCGACCTGCTCGCCGGCGTGCCGCGCGAGTTCGACGAATCCGGTGCCGGGAAACAGCACCGTATCCAGCACTCGGTGATCGGCCAGCCACGGCTGGGTCCGCACCGAGAGACGACCGCTGAGGATCACGGCGCCGGAGTCGGGCTGCGACACCATCGCCGACAGCATGGGATGTCCGGTGTCGACGAATCCCAGTGCCCGAGCACCACCGTCGGCGGCAGTGGACCCGGCGTTCACCCAGTACCGCTGATGCTGAAAAGCATAGGTGGGCAGCTCGATTCGCCGGCTTCCGGTGCCGGCGTAGAGCCCGGCCCAGTTCACCTCGGAGCCGGTGACGAACAGCCCGGCCACACCGGCGATCACGCTCGTGGCATCGGCCCGGCCCCGATGCGCCAACGCCACCACGGCCGGGGCGTGGGGTTCTGCTCGTGCGTCCAGAGTCTGATCGACCATCGGATACAGCACGGCGTCCGGCCCGATTTCGGCGAAGCGGGACACTCCCATATCCGCCATCGCGGTTACCGCGTCGGCGAATCGGACCGCGTCTCGAACCTGCCCCACCCAGTACGCCGGATCGCACATCTCATCGACGACCTGCCTACCGGTCACGGTCGACACCAGTGCGACGGCGGGACGTGCGAACGTGAGACCCGCTATCGCCGAGGCGAATTCGCCGAGCATGGGTTCCATCAGCGACGAATGGAACGCATGGGAGACGCGCAGCCGTTTCGTCCGCCATCCGCGCTCGGCGCTCGCCTCGAGCGCGGCGGTGACAGCGGCTTCGGCGCCGGACAGCACCACCGACGCAGGACCGTTCACCGCGGCGATCGACACCTCCGCGCTCAGCAGCGGCAATACATCGGCCTCCGACGCACCCACCGCGACCATCGCCCCACCGGCGGGCAGCGCCTGCATCAGGCGACCGCGCGCGGCCACCAGCACACACGCATCCTCGAGGGACAACACACCCGCGATATGCGCGGCGGCGACCTCACCGATCGAATGACCGGCCACCACATCCGCACGCACACCCCACGACTCCAGGAACCGGTATAGGGCCACCTCGAACGCGAACAGACCCGCCTGCGCGAATACGGTGTGGTCGACCAGGTCCTCGTCCGTCAGTGCGTCGGGCAGCGAAACCCGCTGTCCCAGAGACGGTTCCAGCTCGCTCAGGATCGCGTCGAAGTGCTCGGCGAATATCGGGTAGGCACGGTGCAGTTCGGCGGCCATACCGGCCCACTGCGCCCCCTGCCCCGAGAACACCATGCCGGTCGACCCCGGCATCGCTCGGCCCGACACCACCCCCGGCCCCGGCTCGCCGCGCCCCAGCGCTCGGATTCCGGCCCGCAGGGCGTCGCGCTCGGCCGATACGACCACCGCACGATGGTCGAACACCGCTCTCGTCGCCAGGGAGAAGCCGATGTCGGCCGGATCGTGTTCACGGGCGGCGAGATGTGATGCCAGCCGCCGGGCCTGGTCGGCGAGCGCGACACCCGTGCGCGCCGACACCACCCACGGCAGCACGGCATCGGCCGGCACCGTCGTTACCGGTCGCGAACCGGTGTCCGGGGCCTGTTCGATAATGACGTGCGCGTTGGTGCCGCTGATTCCGAACGAGGACACTCCCGCGCGACGCGGGCGACCCACCTCCGGCCACTCGACCGGGTCGGTCAGCAACTCGATACTGCCTTGCGCCCAATCGACCTTCGTACTCGGCCGATCGACATGCAGAGTCTTCGGCAGCACGCCGTGGCGCATCGCCATGACCATCTTGATCACACCACCCACACCCGCCGCAGCCTGGGCATGACCGATATTCGACTTGAGCGACCCCAACCACAACGGCCGATCCGCAGCACGATCCTGACCGTAAGTGGCAAGCAACGCCTGAGCCTCGATCGGATCACCCAACGTCGTACCCGTACCGTGCGCCTCTACCGCATCCACATCCACCGGAGACAGACCCGCATTGGCCAGGGCCTGCCGGATCACCCGCCGCTGCGACGGACCGTTCGGCGCCGTCAAACCATTCGACGCACCATCCTGATTCACCGCCGAACCCGCGATGAGCGCCAGCACCTGATGGCCGTTGCGCTGCGCATCGGACAGCCGCTCCAGCACGAGCACACCCACACCCTCAGCCCAGCCCACACCATCGGCCGCATCCGCGAAGGACCTACACCGGCCGTCGGGCGACAACCCACGCTGACGACTGAACTCCACGAACGTCTCCGGTGTCGCCATCACCGTCACACCACCGGCCAACGCCAGATCACACTCCCCCGATCGCAACGACTGCGCGGCCAGATGCATCGCCACCAGCGACGACGAACACGCCGTATCGACTGTCACGGCGGGGCCTTCGAAGCCGAACACATACGACACCCGGCCGGACGCGATGGAACCCGAGTTCGCACTACCGGGGTAGTCGTGAAACGACATTCCGGCGAACACCCCGGTGGAGCTGCCCCGGAGCGAGGCCATATCGACACCCGATCGCTCCAGCGCCTCCCACGAGGTTTCGAGCAGCAACCGCTGCTGCGGATCCATCGCCCTGGCTTCATTGGGACTGATCCCGAAGAACTCGGCATCGAAATCGGCTGCCGTATAGAGGAATCCGCCGGTGCGAGCGTATGTCTTGCCCGGCGTGCCCGGCTCCGGGTCGTAGAGGGATTCGATATCCCAGCCGCGATCGACCGGCAGGTCGCCGTTGGTATCGACGCCGTCCGCCACCAGTCGCCACAGATCCTCGGGTGAGGACACCCCACCGGGATAGCGGCAACTCATCGCCACGATCGCGATCGGATCGTCGCCGGCGCGAGGGCGATCGACCACGCTCTCGTCGACGCCGACGACGCCGGTCAGCTCCGCGGCGAGGAATCGGGCCACGACATGCGGGGTCGGATAGTCGAAGACGAGGGTGGCCGGAAGGTGCAGGCCGACCGCGGAACCGAGCTTCTTGCGCAATTCGACGCCGCCGAGCGAATCGACACCCAGTTGCTGGAACGTGCGCCGCGGATCGACCTCGTCCGCCGACGTGTGCCCGAGAACCTCGGCGGTCACCGATCGAACGAGGTCGAGTGCCGCCGGCTCATCCACCGGGGCTCCACCCGCGAGGCGGGCCGGGGCCCGGTCGCGAGCGGACGAAGGAGCGATGTCGCGCAGCAGTGCCGGAAGTTCGTCGCCGCGGTCGCGGAGGGCCGCCGTATCGATCCGTGCCGCCACCACCTGCGCGGCGTCGGTGGTGATCGCCAGATCGAACAGGGCCAGCCCCTCGGCCGCGGTCAGCGGGGGCAGCCCCTGCCGCCGAATCCGCGCGACGTCCCCGTCCGACAGCAGTGCGCCCAGGCCGGTCGCTTCCCACAGGCCGTAGTCGATGGCGGTCGCGGGCAAACCCGCGGCACGCCGATGAACAGCCAACGCATCCAGAAACACGTTCGCCGCAGCATAATTCGCCTGACCCGCCGCCAAAACCAAACCACCAGCCGACGACACCAACACGAACAACGACAACGACCGACCGCGAGTCAACTCGTGCAGATGCCACGCCGCATCCACCTTCGGCGCGAACACCGAATCAACACGCTCCGCCGTAATCGACTCCACCACACCGTTATCCGCGACACCCGCGGCGTGCACCACACCGACCAACGGATGCTCATCGGAGATACCGTCGATCAACTCGGACAACGCGTCACGATCCGACACATCACAGGCGACAACACGCACCCGCGCACCGAGCTCTTCCAACTCCACACACAACCGCTCGGCACCAGGCGCGGCCAAACCCCGCCGCGACACCAGAAGCAGATGCGTCACACCGTGATTCACCACCAGATGCCGAGCGAGCAACGCGCCCAGCCCGCCGGTCCCGCCGGTCACCAACACCGTGCCCGATCCGAGCGCCGGGACGACCGTCGCCGCATCGTGCCGACGCAGCCGACCAACCGACAGAGCTTCGCCCCGCAGCGCGACCTCGGGTTCTTCTCCGGCCGAAAAGGCGTATGCCGCAATTGTTCTCGCGCTCTGTTCCCGGACATCGTGATCCACGTCGAGAAGCTGGAAGCGGCCCGGATGCTCGGCCTGCGCGGCCCGCACCAGCCCCCACACCGGCGCCTGCCCGAGATTCACCGGGTCGGACGCATCGATGGAGACGGCACCGTCGGTCACCACGACCAGCCGCGAGGCGGTGAGCCGCGAATCGCGCAACCACAGGTGCACGGTCTCGAGCAGCTCGGCGACGATCCGCCGAGCCGCGAGCGGCGGCGCGCCCTCGAACGTCGGGCACTTCCACAACACGATGTCCGGGACGGCGGACTCGACCGCGGCATCCAGGTCGGCGATCAGCGCCGCCGCATCGGGATAACTCCGCACGTCCGCCGCGTTCCAGCCCACCACCGCGATGCGTTCCGGATCGACGATCCGTGTCGGCCGCGCGGCGGCGATCCACTCGACACGCAGGAGCGATTCGGGGGTCCGGTCGAGGTTCCCGACCGGAGCAGCCGCGCCCATACCGGCCGGGCCACGGGAGGTTTCGAGCCAGAAGTGCCGACGATCGAAGGCATAGGTGGGCAGTTCCACCTGCCGCGGGTTCCGCCCGGCGAAGACCTCATTCCAGCGCACCGGCACTCCCCGCACGAACAGCCGTGCCGCGGCGGCCAGGATGTCGGCGGGTTCGCCCCGGTCGGCACGCAGTACGGGCACCGTGGCCGCGTCCTCGGGCAGGCAGTCGGCCGCGGCCGCCGACAGGACCGCGTCCGGCCCCACCTCGAGGAAGGTGTCCACGCCCTGCGCCCAGGCGGCGGCCGCGGCGTCGGCGAACCGGACGGGCAGGCGGACCTGGTCGACCCAGTATCGCGGCGAGCACCACAGCTCGGGATCGGCCATCGCGCCGGTCACCGTGGAGATCACCGGAATTCGCGGCGGGTCGAACCGCAGGGTCTCGACCACCTCGGCGAAACGCTCCAGCATCGGTTCCATGAGTGCGGAGTGGAACGCGTGACCGACACGCAACCGTTTGACGCGCCGCCCACGCGCCCGCAGGAGCTCGGCGAGTTCGTCCACTCGCTCCGCGCGGCCCGAGATCACCACTGCCGCAGGCCCGTTCACCGCGGCCACGTCCACGCCGTCCAGACCGTCGAGCAGTTCGCCGACCTCGGAAGCACCGGCCTGTACCGCGAGCATCGCTCCGCCGGGGGGCAATTCCTGCATCAACCGGCCGCGCGCCGCCACCAGCGCGCAGGCGTCGGACAGGTTCAGCACACCGGCCACGTGCGCGGCGGCGATCTCACCGATCGAATGCCCGAACACGACCTCCGGTGTGACATCCCATGTTTCGAGGAGCCGATACAGCGCCACCTCGACCGCGAACAGCGCCGGCTGGGTCAGCCAGGTCCGGTCCAGGTCGGTTCCGGAGTCGATCGCCTCGCGCAACGAGCATCCGAGCAGTGGATCCAGGAGGACACAGATCCGGTCGAACGCCTCCGCGAATGCCGGGAATCGCTGGTACAGCTGCTGCCCCATCGCGGTCCGCTGCGATCCCTGACCGGCGAACATGACGGCCACCCGCGCCGGCTCCGTGACGCCGGTGGCGATTCCGGAACCCTGCTCACCGGCGGCCACGGCGGCCAGGCGACGCAGCATCGAGGCGTGGTCGTCTCCCACGACCACGGCGCGATGGTCGAAGACCGCGCGGGTCGAGACCAGGGAATACGCCACATCGGCCACCGACGGGGCGGGATCGGCGATCAGGAATTCGCGCAGGCGCTCGGCCTGCGCCCGCAACGAGGTCTCCGACTTCGCCGACAGCACCCACGGAAATGCCTCGGCGACATCGCTTTCCGGGCCCGCACCAGCGGCCTCGGCGGATTCGTCGGTGGGCGCCTGTTCGAGGATCACGTGCGCGTTGGTGCCGCTGATACCGAACGAGGACACCGCGGCCCGGCGGGGCCGGTCCGGTTCGGCCGGCCAATCCCGGCGCTCGGTGAGCAGTTCGACGGCGCCGGCCGACCAGTCCACGCGGGGTGTCGGCTCGTCGACGTGCAGGGTGGGCGGCATCGCGCCGTGTCGCATGGACATGATCATCTTGAGCACGCCGCCCACGCCCGCCGCGGCCACCGAATGACCGATATTGGATTTCAGCGAGCCCAGCCACAGCGGACGGTCCGGCTCGCGGCCCTGCCCGTAAGTCGACAACAGAGCCTGCGCCTCGATCGGGTCACCCAGTACGGTGCCGGTGCCGTGCGCCTCCACCACGTCGACGTCGCCGGGCGCCAGTCGCGCATCGGCCAGTGCCGCGCGGATCACCCGCTGCTGCGCGGGACCGTTCGGCACGGTCAGGCCGTTGGACGCACCGTCCTGATTGATCGCCGTGCCCCGGATCACCGCCCACACCCGATGCCCGCGCCGTCGCGCATCCGACAGTCGTTCCAGCACCAGCATTCCCGCGCCTTCGGACCATCCGGTGCCGTCCGCGGCCGCCGCGAACGACTTGCACCGTCCGTCCGGCGCGAGGCCTCGCTGCCGGGAGAACTCCACGAACATTCCGGGTGAGCCCATGACCGTCACACCGCCGGCCAGCGCCATCGCGCACTCCCCCGAGCGCAACGCCTGTACCGCCAGATGCACCGCGACCAGCGACGAGGAACACGCGGTGTCCACCGAGACCGCCGGGCCCTCCAGCCCCAGGGCATAGGCCACCCGGCCGGAGACGACGCTGCCGGTGGTACCGGTCAGCAGGTAGCCGCGCAGGTCGACCGGGCCGTCGTGCAGCAGATCAGCATACTCTCCGTTCGCCGCGCCGGCGAAGACGCCGGTGTCGCTGCCCCGCACGGTCGACGGGTCGATACCGGCGCGTTCCAGCGCCTCCCACGACGTCTCCAGCAGAAGTCGCTGCTGCGGGTCCATCGCCAACGCCTCACGCGGCCCGATACCGAAGAATTCGGCGTCGAATTCCGCCGCGTCGTAGAGGAATCCACCCGATCGGGTGTACGACTTTCCGCGCGCCTCGGGGTCCGGATCGTAGAGGCCGTCCACATCCCAGCCGCGATCGACCGGGAAGTCGCCGATCGCGTCGACACCGTCCGACACCAAGCGCCACAGATCCTCCGGAGACGCCACCCCGCCCGGAAAGCGACAGCCCGCACCCACCACCGCGATGGGTTCGGATCTCCGATCCTCTATCTCTCGCAGGCGTTGACGGGTGTGGCGAAGTTCGACGGTCAGCCGCTTCAGGTAATCGAGGTGCTTGGTGTCGTCGGCCATCTGAATAACCCAGAATCTTTCTACGCTAACGGAATTCGAGCCTGGAACCGGTGCTCAGGCATCCAGTTCCCGGTCGAGAATCGCAAAGAGCTCCGCTTCGGAAGCGCTTTCCACATCGTCTTCGGGCACGCCGCCGCCGGGGTCGGTTCGAGCCGCCCAACTCGCGGCGACGGACTGCAGCCGAGCCACGATCCGCCGCTTCTGCTCGTCGTCCCAATTGCCCAGTGCCAGCGCGGATTCCAAGTCGTCGAACACAGCGTCGACCGGGCGTGGCCGCACGTCCACGGGCGCACCGGCCAGTTGTGCGTGCAGATGGCCGGCGAGCGCCTTCGGGGTCGGATAGTCGAAAACCACTGCGGCCGACAGCGACAGGCCGGTGACGGATTTGAGCCGGTTGCGTAACTCGACCGCGCCGAGCGAATCGAACCCCAGATCCTGGAAGGTGCGCTCGGGTGCGATCGCGGCCGCACCGTTGAGCCCGAGCACGGCCGCGATGTGGTCGCGCACGGTCTCGAGCACCATCTGCCGTTGCCGATCGGCGTCGAGTCCCGTAAGCCGTTGCGGCAGTAGGGCGACCGCCGATGCGACTTCCTTCGGGGGGCGCGGGGCCGGCGGGGCCAGCGTCCGCAGCACCGGCGGCAGCATGCCGGCAGCGGCCCGGGCCCGGATCGCGGCGGTGTCCAGCGCCACGATCACCGGATGGGCCGTGCCGCGCGCGAGCGCCGCATCCCATCCGGCCAGCGCGGCCTCGTCCGAGAGGGCGGTGAATCCGGCCCGGTTCATCCGCGCCACATCGCTCGCGTCGAGGTGTCCGGCCATACCGCTCGTGCGCGCCCACGGGCCCCACACCACCGACTGGGCGGCCAGCCCACGGGCCCGGCGATGGGCCGTCAGACCGTCGAGGAAGGTGTTCGCGGCGGCGTAGTTGCCCTGTCCCGGACCTCCCACCGTGCCGGACACCGACGAGAACACCACGAACGCGGCCGGCTCGAGGTCCGCGGTCGCCTCGTGCAGGTACCAGGCGGCATCCACCTTGGGCGCCAGCACGGTATCGATGCGCTGCGGGGTCAACGAGGCGACAACTCCGTCGTCGAGCACGCCCGCGGCATGCACCACACCCGACAGCGGCCACCGTGGCGGCACGTGGGCCCGCAGGCCGGCCACGGCGCCGGCGTCGGCGACATCGCAGGCGACCACCTTCACCTGGGCGCCCGCCTGCTCCAACTCTTCGCACAACGCCGCCGCACCCGCGGCCCGCATGCCGCTGCGGCTCACCAGCAGCAGCGACCGCACCCCGTGCGCGCGCACCAGATGCCGGGCCACGACGGCGCCCACGCCACCGGTGCCGCCGGTGATCAGCACCGTGCCCGCACCGAATGCCGACGTGTCGCCGGACGGCGCGGACGCCGGAGCGGAGCGGGTGAGCCGAGCGATGTGCGGGACACCGGCGCGCATCACCACTTCGGGTTCGCCCACAGCCAGCACCGTCGAGGCGAGGTGCTCGTCGACGCCGGCGTCGGTGTCGGTGTCGATGTCGGCCAGCATGATTCGCCCCGGATCCTCCGCCTGCGCGGACCGCACCAACCCCCACACCGCCGCACCGGCGAGATCGGTCACGTCCTCGCCCGGCAGCGCCACCGCACCGCGGGTGACGACCACCAGGGTGCTCGACGCGAACCGGTCCCCGGCCTGCCACTGCTGCAGCACGCCGAGGACGCGGGCGACCTCGGTATGCGTGGCGGCCACGACGTCGGCGCCGGCGGTGCGCCCGGCCTCGACGACCACCACCGCGGGTACCGGCGCTTCCGGCTCCAGCCGATCCCACCACCCCACGCTCGCCTCGGCCGCCCCGGCTTCGGCCGTGGCCGGCGACCACACCAGCTCCAGCACCGGATCGGCGGCGGCCGCCGCCGCGAGCTGCGCCACCGGAGTCGCCCGCATGGTCACCGATCCCGACAGCACCGGCCGCCCGTGGCCGTCGGTGACTCGGATCGAGACCGACGATCCGCTGACGGTCAGGCGCACCCGCAGCAGCGACGCCTCGGTGGTGGACAGCGACACCGACTCCCACGAGAACGGCAACACCACCTGTCCGGCATCGATTTCGAGCACATCGGCCAGCAGACCCGCCTGCAGCGTCGCGTCGAGCAGTGCCGGGTGGATGCCGAATCCGTCGGCGCGGACACCGGTGTCCGCGTCGGCGGCGATGTCGGCGAACACCTCCTCACCGCGTCGCCACAGTGCCCGCACCCCTCGAAAGGCGGGCCCCAGGGCGTAGTCGCGCGAGAGGAATTTGCCGTAGTCGATGTCGACGGCGGCGGCCGCGGCGGGCGGCCAGATCTCCGGTGCGGGCGCAGCCGCATCCGTGGCGGACAGCAGACCCTGGGCGTGCAGCACCCACTCGCCGTCGTGGTCGTGGGCACCGCGCGAGTAGATCGAGACCGGGCGCCGCGATGAGTCGGATTCGGTTGTGCCGACGACTATTTGGATCGGCACACTGTCCGTCGCGGACAGTACCAGTGGCGCCCGGAGCGTCAGTTCGTCCACGACGGGGCAGCCCGCCTCCGCGCCGGCACGCAGGGCGAGTTCCACGAATCCGGTCCCCGGCAACAACATGACCCCGCCGATGACATGGTCGGCCAGCCACGGTTGCGCCCGCGGCGACAGCTGACCGGACAACACGAGGCCGCCGTCCGCCATCGGCAACACCGCCTCCAGCAGCGGATGATCGATCGCGCGGAAACCGGCCGATTCGCCCCCGCGGGCGCCGGGCGCGGCCGGGAGCCAGTAGCGCCGACGCTGAAACGCGTAGGTGGGCAACGACACTCGCTTCACGTCCCGGCCTGCGAAGAACACGCTCCAGTCGACCTCGGCACCGGCGGTGTACATCTGCGCCAGGCAGTGCGCGAACTGCTCGACCTCGCCGCGTCCGCGACGCGCGGCCGCGACGACGGTCGACTCCCCGTCGAGATCCTCCGGCAGGCATTGCCCGGTCATCGCCGTCAGCACAGCGTCGGGCCCGATTTCGACGAACCGCCGGACGCCCGCGGCGACCAGGGAGTCGACTCCGGCCGCGAATCGGACGGGCTCGCGCACCTGGCGCACCCAGTAGCCGGGATCGAGCACTTCCTCGCCCGCGATCCGGCCGGACACATCCGACACGAGGGGAATCCGCGGGCGCCGGTACTCCACTTCCCTTGCGACGGACTCGAATTCGGACAGCATCGGATCCATGCGGTGGGAGTGGAAGGCATGTGAGACGGTCAGCTGTGCGGTCTTGTGGCCACGGTCGGCGAACCGCGCCCGATACGCCGCCACCGCGTCCTCGTCACCGGAAATCACCACTGCGCCAGGCGAATTCACCGCCGCGACGGACACGCTCCGGTCTCCGGCGATCATCTCGGTCGCCTCGGATTCGGCCGCCGCGACGGCGAGCATGGCGCCACCCGTCGGCAACTGCCCCATCAGGCGACCGCGGGCGGCGACCAGACGGCAGGCGTCCGGCAGCGACCACACACCGGCGATATACGCGGCGGCCAGCTCGCCGATCGAATGTCCGATCAGCACATCCGGTATCACGCCGAACGAGTTCAGCAGCCGGTACAGCGCGACCTCGTAGGCGAACAGTGCGGGCTGGGTGAATTCGGTGCGATCGAGAGCCGTGGAGTCCGCGCCGGTGACCATCACCTGCCGCAGCGACACTCCCAGCAGTGGATCGAACTGTGCGCAGATCTCGTCCAGGGCGGCGGCGAATGCCGGGAACGCCTCGTAGAGTTCACGTCCCATTCCGGCGCGCTGTGCGCCCTGGCCGGTGCACAGCAGCGCCGTCTTGCGGGTCACCGCCCGCCCCGTCACGACGGCCGAGCTCGCCGCACCCGATTCCGCGAGGTCGGACAGCGCCGCGCGCAACGCGTCGCGACCGTCCGCCGGCACCGCGGCCCGCCATTCGAACCGGGTGCGGGTCGTGAGCAGGGAATAGCCGAGGTCGTCGACGGTGAGGTCGGGGTGGTCGTCGACCCATCGCACGAGCGCGGCTGCCTGCCCCCGCAAGCCCTCCTCGGATTTCGCCGAGATCAGCACCGGGGTGAGGGCGGATGCGACCGCATCCTGCTCCGGGGCCGGATCCGCGGCTTCGGCAGCGGGCTCCGGTGCGGGCGCCTCCTCGACAATCACGTGCGCGTTGGTTCCGCTGGCGCCGAAGGAGGACACACCGGCGCGCCGGACCCGGCCCCCGGCCGGCCACGGCTCCGCGGCGGTCAGCAGTCGCACCGCTCCGGCCGACCAGTCGACATGCGGTGTCGGCGCATCGACATGCAATGTCGCGGGCAGCATTTCGTGCCGCAATGCCTGCACCATCTTGATCACACCGCCGACACCGGCCGCGGCCGAGGTGTGGCCGATATTCGATTTCAGCGAGCCGATCCGCAGCGGATCACCGGCCCGGTCGCGACCGTAGGCGGCGATGAGCGCCTGCGCCTCGATCGGATCGCCGAGGGTGGTGCCGGTGCCGTGCGCTTCGACCGCGTCGACATCGGCGGGTGCCAGCCCGGCGTTCGCCAGCGCCCGCGCGATCACCTTCTCCTGCGCCGGACCGTTCGGTGCGGTCAGCTGGTTGCTGGCGCCGTCCTGGTTGACCGCGCTGCCGCGCACCACCGCGAGGATGCGGTGGCCGTGGCGGCGAGCATCCGACAGTCGCTCGACGGCCAGCATGCCGAGGCCCTCGGAGAATCCGGTCCCGTTGGCCGCCGCGGCGAAGGCCTTGCACCGCGCGTCCGGGGACAGGGCCCGCTGGCGGCCGAAGGCGATCAGCAGACCGGGATCCGACATCACGGTGACCCCGCCGACCAGGGCGAGCGAGACATCGCCCTGCCGCAATGCCTGGCAGGCCAGATGCAAGGCCACCAGCGAGGACGAGCATGCGGTGTCCACCGAGAGCGCCGGACCCTTGAATCCGAAGGTGAACGCGACGCGGCCGGAGAGCACACTGGCCGAAACCCCGAGGAACGCATGGCCTTCCGTCTCGGCGGTGAGCCCCGGTGCACCGACGCGCGGCCCGTAGTCCTGGTGGATCACACCGGCGAATACGCCGGTGTCGCTGCCGCGCAGCGATGCCGGGTCGAGGCCGGCGTCCTCCAGCGCCTCCCAGGCCGCTTCGAGGAACAGGCGCTGCTGCGGATCCATCGCCTCGGCCGCGCGCGGCCCGATGCCGAAAAAGGCCGCGTCGAAATCACCTGCGGTGTCGAGGAATCCGCCTTCCCGCGTGTAGACGGTGCCCGGTGCGTCGGGATCGGTGTCGAACAGCCGCTCGAGGTCCCAGCCCCGGTCGGCCGGGAAGGGGCCGATCGCGTCGGCGCCGGCGGCGACCAGATCCCACAACCGATCCGGAGTGTCGGCGCCACCCGGATAGCGGCAGCTCATGCCGACGATCGCGATCGGTTCGCCGGCGCGGTCCTCCAAATCCCGGATCTGCTTCTTGGCGGCGCGCAAATCGCCGGTCAGCTTCCGCAGATACCGGCTGAGCCGTTCCTCGTTGCTCGTATCGGGGGTGCTCATGCGGGGCCAAACTCCTCGTCGATCAGGTCGAACAGCTCACTGTCGGAAGTGAATTCGAGGTCGTCGTAGTTACCGTCCGACGACGTGCCCCCCAGAAAACCGCGCAGGCGCTCGCTGACGCCCCGCAGGCCGGCCACGGTCCGGTCGCTGTCGTCACCGCCGGTGATGATGCGCTCGAGCAGCGCCTCGAGCCGCGCGATGTCGTCGGGCGCCGCCGCCGAGGTCGGCGACTGCGGCGCCGTCACGGTGGTTTGCGCCAGCAGATAGTCGGCGACTTCGGCCGCCGTCGGATAGTCGAAGACCAGGGTCGAGGGCAGCGACAGCCCCGTCGCCTTCGACAGCCGGTTGCGGAACTCCACGCCGCCGAGCGAATCGAAGCCGAGTTCGCTGAAACCGCGGTCGGCCCCGATATCGTCGGCCGAGCCGTAACCCAGTACCGCCGCGACGTTCTCGCGCACGAGATCGAGAACGACGCCGCGCCGCTTCTCCTCCGCGACCCCGTGCAGACGCTCCCCGAGCGAGACGTCACCGCGCGAGGCGGTGGCCGTCCGGCCGGACGTGCGCACGAATCCGCGCAGCACCGCCGGTATCGAGCCGGTATGGGCCTCCATGCGCAGCGTGTCGGTGTCCAAGTGCACCAGCACCGGCGCCGGCTCGGGCGCGGTGAGCGATTCGTCGAACAATCGCAGCCCCTCGGCACGGTCCAGCGGAGCCAGACCCAGACGTTCCAGCCGCGCCAGCGCGGTGCGGTCCAGCACCCCGGTCATGCCGATGTCCTGCTGCCACGGCCCCCAGGCGAGTGACAGGGCCGGCAATCCCTCGGCGCGGCGCCGGACCGCCAGGGCGTCCAGGAAGCTGTTGGCGGCGGCGTAATTCGCCTGTCCGGCCGAGCCGATCGACCCGGCGATCGACGAGAACAGCACGAACGCGGACAGATCCATGTCGCGGGTGAGTTCGTGCAGATGCCACGCCGCCTCGGCCTTGGCCGCGAGCACCCGGCCGACGCCCGCGTCGGTGAGGGTATGGAACGCGCTGTCGTCGAGAACGCCCGCGGTGTGGACGACGCCGGTGAGCGGATGGTCGCGCGTGTCGTCGGTCAGCAGATCACGCAGTGCGGCACGGTCGCTCACATCGCACGCGGCGATCCGCACCTGCGCGCCGAGCCCGGACAGTTCCGCCGACAGTTCCGCCGCCCCGTCCGCACGGTCACCACGCCGGGAGACCAGCAGCAGTCGCCGCACCCCGTATGCGGTGACGAGATGCCGCGCCAGCAGTGCACCCAGTCCTCCGGTCCCACCGGTGATCAGGACCGTGCCGGCGCCGAACGACACCCTCTCGGCCGGGTGCGCGGACAGCGGCTCGAGCCGCGGCGCCAGGAAGCGATCGCCGCGAACCGCCAGCTGCGGCTCACCGGTGGCGATCGCAACCCGGACCGATTCGGCCGAAATCGCCGTTTCATCCGTATCGAGCAGCACGATCCGTCCGGGATATTCGGTTTGGGCGCTCCGGATCAATCCCCACACCGCCGCCGCCGCGGCGTCGGGGATCTCGCCGGGCAGCGTCGCCGCACGGGCGGTCACCACGACCAGCTGCGACGGTGCGACACGCTCGTCGGCCAGCCACTCGCGTACCACCCGCAGCGCGCTCTTCACCCGATCGCCCGTGGCCTGTGGTGAATCACTCTGCACCACAGCATGTTCGGACCACACCACCACGTCGGGAGCCGTCGCACGGGCGGCGAGCGCCGCCTGATCCGGATAACGCTCCTCGATACCCGACATCCCCGCCGCGCCCAGCAGGACCGTACGTCCGAGCGGTGCCGCCGGGACATCGACTGCCGTCCATCGCATTCCGTATCGCGCGGCTCGCCCGCCCGAGAGCGTGGCCCGGAACTGCTGGACGTCGTAGGAGCGCATGACCACCTCGTCGATGGTCACCACCGCATTGCCGTCCCGGTCGACGGCCACCACGCTGATCGCCTCGCTGCTGCGCTGAACCGCCATCACCCGCAGGGAGCCGACCGGCGCGGTGCGATGGATCTGCGTTGCGCCCCAGCGGAACAGAAGTTTGCCCTCGGCCGGATTGCCCTGGTGATCCGGCCAGATCAGGCAGGCGAGCCCGGCATGCATGACCATGTCGAACAGCGCCGGATGCAGCCGGAACCGCTCGGCGGGAACCTCCCCGTCCAACGCGACCTCGGAGAAGACGGTGTCCCCGCTGCGCCAGGCCGCCTCGACACCGAGGAACGCCGGACCGTATTCCAGTCCGGCGGCCCGCGCCACCTGCGCCGGAATCCAGTCGGTGTCCACCGGTTCGGCGTCGGCGGGCGGCCACGGCTCGGTGCGTAGCATGTCCACGAGTCCGATGTCGGTGAGCTGCTCGGCGCTCAGCACGCCGCTGGCGTTCCTGGACCACTCGCGATCGGGTGCCTCGGCCAGGCGGTAGTGGACTGTGAACGAACGGCGTCCCGTGGCGTCCGGTTCCCGCACCAGCACCTGGAGTTCGACCTCGCCGTCGGCAGGGGGCAGGATCGGCGCCTCGAGCGTCAACTCCTCCACCGCGGCACAGCCGATGCGCTCACCGGCGACCAGCAGCATCTCCATCAGCGCGGCGCTCGGTACGAGCACGACACCGTAGGTGGTGTGGTCGGCGAGCCACGGGTGGGTGCGCTGCGCGAGCCGACCGGTGAACAGCCATTCGTCGCGGTCGGCCACCCGCACCACCTCGGTGAGCAGCGGATGCTCCGATGCGGCCGCACGATCCGCACGCGGCGGCTCGAGCCAGTACCGGCGATGG
Source organism: Nocardia aobensis NBRC 100429 (assembly GCF_000308375.1). GTDB lineage: Bacteria > Actinomycetota > Actinomycetes > Mycobacteriales > Mycobacteriaceae > Nocardia > Nocardia aobensis. The sequence continues at coordinate 56,919 of NZ_BAFQ01000147.1, forward strand.
TCGAACGCGTAGGTGGGCAACGGGATTCGGGATACCCGGCGGCCCGCGTACAGCTGATTCCAGTCCACGGCCAGTCCGGCGGTGTGGGCATGGGCGAGCATCGTCAGGAACTGCTCGACCTCGTCGTGGTCTCGGCGGGCCGCCGCGGCGACCACGGACCGCTGCTCGACCTCCTCGGTGAGCGTCTGCCGCGTCATCGCCGCCAGCACCGCGTCGGGCCCGATTTCGAGGAACCGGCGCGCACCCGCGGCCACCAGTGCGGCGACACCCGGCGCGAACCGGACCGCGGCACGCACCTGCGACGTCCAATAGCCCGGGTCCACGATCTCGTCGCCGGCGACGGCACCGGAAACATTCGACACCAACGGGATTCGCGGCGCACGGAAGGTGACCCCGTCCGCGACGGCACGGAATTCGGCCAGCATCGGCTCCATCCGAGCGGAATGGAACGCGTGCGACACCCGCAGACGACTGGTCTTGCGTCCCTCGCCGGAGAACTGCCGATCGAGCTGCGCGACGACGTCCTCGTCACCCGAAACCACCACGGCGCCGGGAGAATTCACCGCGGCCAGCGACACCCGGTCACCGAATGCCTCGAGCGCCGTGACCACGTCGGTTTCGGGCGCGGCGATCGCCAGCATCGCCCCGCCCGGCGGCAGCGCGTCCATCAACCGGCCGCGCGCCGCCACCAGTGTGCAGGCATCGTCGAGCGACCACACCCCGGCGACATACGCGGCGGCCAGTTCACCGATCGAATGTCCGATCAGCAGATCGGGGACCACGCCGAACGACTCGACGAGCCGGTACAGCGCCACCTCGAACGCGAACAGGGCCGGCTGCGTCAGCCGGGTCCGATCCAATACCCCGTCCGATGCGGCCGCGTCCCGATCGTCCGCACGACCGGTGAACATCACCTGCCGCAGCGAACATCCCAGCAGCGGATCGAATCGGGCGCAGACCTCGTCCAGCGCTGCGGCGAAGACCGGGAACGCCGCGGCCAGTCCGGCGCCCATACCGGCGCGCTGCGCGCCCTGACCGGTGAACAGGAATGCGGTCTTTCCGGCGCGCGGCGAGCCGGAAACCACTGCCGGAGTGATGTTTCCGGCCGCGAGCCGGGCCAGCGCGGTGAGCATTTCGTCGCGCTCACCGCCGAGCACCACCGCCCGGAACTCGTGATGCGTACGGGTGGTGAGCAGCGAATAGGCCACGTCCAGGGGGTCGGCGCCGGCGTGGTCGTCCAGCCACTGCCGCAGTTTCGCCGCCTGTGCTCCGAGCGCGGTCTCGCTCCTGGCCGACACCAGCCAGGGCATCGGCAGGTCCGGGCCGGCGGCGACCGGCGCCGAGACCGGCGGTCGCGGGGCGGGTGCCTCCTCGATGATCAAGTGGGCGTTTGTGCCGCTGACACCGAAGGAGGAGACGCCCGCCCGCCGAACGCTCTTCCCGGCACGCCAGGGTTCCGCACGGGACAGCAGACGCACGTCTCCCGCGGACCAATCCACGTGCGGCGACGGGGTTTCCGCGTGCAGGGTCGGTGGCAGGGTTTCGTGGCGCAGCGCCTGCACCATCTTGATCACGCCACCGACACCGGCGGCCGCGACGGTATGACCGATATTCGACTTGATCGAACCGATGCGCAGCGGCTCACGGTCCCCACGGTCGCGACCATAGGCGGCTATCAACGCGTTGGCCTCGATCGGATCACCGAGTGGCGTGCCGGTCCCGTGTGCCTCCACCGCGTCCACATCGGCGGGTGTGAGGCCGGCGGCCGCGAGGGCCTGGCCGATCACTCGCTCCTGCGAGGGGCCGTTCGGCGCGGTCAGGCCGTTGCTCGCACCGTCCTGGTTGACCGCGCTGCCCCGGATCACCGCCAGGATCTCGTGACCCTGCCGCCGCGCATCCGACAACCGCTCCAGCACCAGGACGCCGACACCCTCGGAGAACGCGACACCGTCGGCCGCGGCGGAGAACGCCTTGCACCGGCCGTCCGGTGACAGGCCGCGCTGCCGCGCGAAATCGACGGAGAGATAAGGAGTGGCCGCCACGGTCACACCGCCCGCCAGCGCCAGCGACGTTTCGCCCTGACGCAGCGCCTGGCACGCCAGATGCAACGCCACCAGCGACGATGAGCAGGCGGTGTCGATCGTGACCGCCGGCCCCTCCAACCCGAAGACGTAGGCGACGCGCCCGGAGACCACGCTGTGGGTGGTGCCGGTCAGCCGGAAACCCTCCAGATCGCCGGTCACGTGATCGACATAGCCCGAGGCGCAGGCGCCCGCGAAGACACCGGTATCGCTGCCGCGCAACGTCATCGGGTCGATGCCGGAGTGTTCCAGCGCTTCCCAGGACGTTTCCAGCAGCAGCCGCTGCTGCGGGTCCATCGCCAGTGCCTCACGCGGGCTGATGCCGAAGAATCCGGCGTCGAAATCGCCTGCGGCGCCGAGGAATCCACCACCGCGGCTGTATACGGTGCCGGGCTTGTCGGGATCCGGGTCGATCAGCCGCGCCAGGTCCCACCCGCGATCGTCCGGGAATTCGGTGGTGGCATCGGTTCCCGAGGACACGAGATCCCACAACTGTTCGGGGCTGTCGGCACCACCCGGGAATCGGCAGCTCATGCCGACGATCGCGATGGGTTCGTCCGCGCGGGCCCGCCGGGGCGCGTGGACCGGGCGGGCGGAGTCGGTGCCCTCGATCTTGGCGCGCAGCAGGGCGGCGACCGCGTCGGCGGTCGGGTGATCGAAGACCAGGGTCGACGGCAGCTGCACGCCGGTGGCCTTCGACAGCCGGTTGCGGAATTCCACGCCGCCGAGCGAATCGAATCCCAGGGCGTCGAAACGCGCCCCGGGGTCGACGTCCGCGGCGGACGGGTGCCCGAGCACGGCGGCCGCGTGTTCGCGGACCAACTCGAGCACCACCTCCGCGCGGGCGCTGTCGGGAACCTCGCTCAGGCGGGCGGCCAACGCGCCGGATGCGGCTGCGGGCCGGTCGGTGGTCCGTTCCGCGGTCCGGGGCAGGAAGCCGCGCAGCGCCGCGGGCACCACACCGTGGCGGGCTTCGCGCCGCAGCTGCGCCGGATCGAACCGCATCGCCACCGCGTGCGCGTCCCCGCGACCGATGGCGGCGTCGAACAGTCGCAGACCTTCGGCATCGCCGAGCGGGTGCAGGCCGAGCCGCTCCCAGCGTGCGACCGCGCTGCGGTCGAGGTCGCCGGTCATACCGCCGGCGGAATTCCACGGTCCCCACGCCAGCGACACCGCGGGCAGCCCCGCGGCCCGCCGGGCGTGGGCCAGCGCGTCGAGACAGGAGTTGGCGGCGGCGTAGTTCGCCTGGCCGGCCGATCCGATCGTCGCGGCGACGGAGGAGAACAGCACGAATGCCGTCAGGTCACTGGTGAGTTCGTGCAGGTGGTGGGCGGCGGCGGCCTTCGCGTCGAATACCCGCCGCAGCTGTTCGGCGTCGAGTCCGGCCAGGGTGGCGTCGTCGAGCACACCGGCCGCGTGGATGACCGCGGTCAGCGGATGCTCGGGCACGATCGAGCCGAGCAGCCCGCGCACGGCCGCCCGATCGCCGACGTCACAGGCCGCCACCTCGACGGTGGCGCCGGCTTCCGCGAGTTCGGCGGCCAATTCCATTGCACCGGGGGAATTCTCGCCTCGCCGCGAGACCAGCAGCAGCCGACGGACGCCGTGCGCGGAGACCAGGTGACGGGCGACAAGCGCACCGAGACCGCCGGTGCCACCGGTGATCAGAACGGTGCCGTCGCCGAACGCGGGCTCCTGCCGGTACTCGTCGCGCACCCGCGCCAGCCTGGGCACGAGTACCGCTCCGCGGCGCGCCGCGACCTGAGGCTCGTCGGCCGCGAGCACCGCATCGAGGACCGTCCGAACGTCCCGGTCGGCGACCGAGTCGTCGGCGTCGACGAGGACGAACCGGCCCGGATATTCGGACTGGGCGCTGCGGATCAGCCCCCGGACGGCAGCGGCGGCGGAATCCGGTGTCTCGCCCGGCAGCGCGGCGCCGTTGGCCGTCGTCACGATCAACCGGGTCCCGGCCAGGCGTTCTTCGGTCAACCAGGACTGCACCGTGGCCAGCACCGACTCCAGGTGCGTGCGGACGGCCGCCGGGTCGCCGGATGCGGATCCGATATCCGGCCGCCAGACGACGGTTTCCGGAATCGGCTGTGCGGCAGCGACTTCCGCGGGCGTCGCATAGCACGCGTCGATGCCGGCGAGCGGCTCGGAACCGAGTACGGCCATCCGGTTCGCGGACACGATCGTCGGCGCCGCCATGGGCGTCCACTGCAGCTCGTAGAGACCGGCGTCGTCCGCGGTCATGGTGCCGCGCAGCTGTCGCACGTCGTAGGGCCGCATGACGACCGCGTCGACGGAGACGACCGGCCGGCCCGAATCGTCCACGGTCGCCACCGAGATCGTCTCCGGCCCGGAGGCAACCGCGATGACACGCAACCGCGTCGCCTTGACCAGCGGCTGATGCAACCGCGCACCACCCCAGCGGAACAACAGCCGGCCGGTGTCCGGGTCGCCGTCCTGATCGCGCCAGACGAGTCCGGCCAGGCCGGCGTGCATCACCAGATCGAGCAGCGCCGGATGCAGATCGAACCGTTCCGGATCGGATGCGGCCACGGTGTCCAGGGCGATCTCGGAGAAGACCGTCCCGTCCCGCTGCCACGCGGCCTCGACCCCGAGGAATGCCGGACCGTACTCGAGGCCGGATCCGGTGGCGATCTGCTCGGGAATCCATGCGGTATCGAGTGTTTCGGCGTCGGCGGGGGGCCACGGCTCGTCGCGCAGGCGGTCCAGCAGCGCGTCACCGCCCTCCCACGCGGGGGCCAGCACGCCGCTGGCATTGCGCACCCACTCCCCCGCTCGCCGGAAGTGGAAGACGAACGACCGTCGCCCGCTCGGATCCGGCTCCCGCACCGACACCTGGAGTTCGACCTCGTCGTCACCCGACGGCAGGATCGGCGCCTCCAGGGTGAGCTCGTCGAGGACACCGCAGCCGATACGGCCGCCCGCGACCAGCAGGAATTCCACGAGGGTCGCGCTCGGCAACACGACGGTGCCGTAGGTCATGTGGTCGGCCACCCAGGGATCCGACGACAGCGAGAACCGGCCGGTGAAAACGAATTCGTCCGTACCGGCCACCGGCACCACGCCGGTGAGCAGCGGGTGCGCCGAGGAGTCGCCGGCGGTCTCCCGCTGCGGCAACCAGAAGCGCTGGTGACGGAAAGCGTAGGTGGGCAGCGGAACTCGACGTCGCGGCCGGTGCCCGAACAGGGGGGGCCAATCCACTCGCACGCCCGCGACGTGCGCGTGCGCCAGCATGGTCAGCAACTGCCGGATTTCGTCGTGATCGCGGCGCGCGGCGGCGGCCACCGTGGAGTCCGCGGTCTCCGGCAGGCTCCGGCGGGTCAGCGCCGCCAGGACCGCATCCGGTCCCAGCTCCAGGAATCGGCGCACGCCCGAGGCGGCCAGCGTCTCGATCCCCGGCGCGAATCGCACCGCTGCCCGCACCTGCCGCACCCAGTACGCCGGTTCCAGTATGTCGTCCCCGGCGAGCTGACCGGACACATTCGACACCATCGGCAGCCGGGGCCGATGGTAGGTCAATTCCGCTGCTACCGACTCGAATTCGGCCAGCATCGGGTCCATCCGATGTGAGTGGAAGGCATGGCCGACGCGCAACCGCGTCGTCTTCGCGCCCCGCTCGGCGAATCGCGCCTCGATCCGCTCGATCGCCTCCTCGTCCCCCGAAACCACCAGGGCTCCAGGCGCGTTCACGGCGGCAACCGACACCCGGCCCGGATGCTCGGCAACGGCGTCGTTCACCTCCGCCTCGGTCGCCGCGACCGCCAACATCGCGCCACCGGCGGGCAGCGCGCCCATGAGCCGGCCCCGCGCCGCCACCAACCGGCAGGCGTCCGGGAGCGACCACAGCCCCGCCAGATGCGCCGCCGCGAGTTCGCCGATGGAATGGCCGATCAGCACATCCGCTGTGACACCGAACGATTCGAGCAGGCGAAACATCGCCACCTCGAAGGCGAACAGGGCCGGCTGAGTGAACTCGGTGCGATCCAGCAGCGCGGCGTCGCCGAACATGACCTCCCGCAGCGAACGGTTCAGCATCGGGTCGAACTGCGCGCACACCGAATCCAGCGCCTCGGCGAAAACCGGGAACGCCTCGTACAGGCCCGCGCCCATACCGATCCGCTGGGCGCCCTGACCGGTGAACAGGAACGCCGTCCGCCCCGAACCGGCGACGCCGTCGACGATATCGGTGCCCGGACGCGCCGCGGCGAGATCGGCCAGCCGCGCGAGCACCTCCTCCCGATCGCGGCCGAAAACCACACTGCGCGAATCCAAGTGCGCACGGTCGGTGGCCAGCGCCTGGGCGACCTCGGCGATAACGGCCTGCGGACGCTCCGACAACCAGGTGTGCAGCGTCGCCGCCTGCGCTCGCAGCCCCGCCTCCCCCTTGCCCGAGATCAGCAACGGGATGCTCGCGACGGTGGTAACCGGCTGTGTCGCAGCACTTTCGACACGCTGCGCGGCCGGCGCTTCCTCGAGGATCACGTGAGAATTGGTGCCGCTGATCCCGAACGACGACACACCGGCCCGGCGCACCCGATCGCCGGTGGGCCACGGTTCGGCGTCGGTCAGCAGCCGCACCGCACCGGTCGCCCAGTCCACGTGCGGGGACGGCGTGTCGGCGTGCAAGGTGCGTGGCAACCGCTCGTGGCGCAGTGCCTGCACCATCTTGATCACACCCGCCACGCCGGCGGCGGCGACGGTATGACCGATATTCGATTTCAGGGACCCGATCCGCAACGGTTCCCCACGGTCGCGTCCGTAGGCGGCGATCAACGCCTGCGCCTCGATCGGATCACCCAGCGTGGTGCCGGTGCCGTGCGCCTCGACGGCGTCGACGTCGCCGGCCGATAGTCCCGCATTGGCGAGGGCCTGCGCGATCACCCGTTCCTGCGACGGACCGTTCGGGGCGGTCAGACCGTTGCTCGCGCCGTCCTGGTTCACCGCACTACCGCGGACGACGGCCACGATGTCGTGGCCGAGCCGCTGTGCGTCCGACAGTCGTTCCAGCACCAGCACGCCGGAACCCTCCGACCAGGCCACACCGTCGGCGGCGGCGGAGAACGCCTTGCACCGGCCGTCCGGTGCCAGACCGCGCTGCCGCGAGAAGTCGACGTAGAGGTAGGGACTGGCCGCGACGGTGACTCCACCGGCGAGCACCAGCGAACTGTCCCCCTGACGCAACGCCTGACAGGCCAGGTGCAACGCCACCAGCGACGACGAGCACGCGGTATCGACCGTCACCGCCGGACCTTCCAGGCCGAACACGTAGGCGACGCGGCCGGAGATGACACTGTGCGACGTGCCGGTCAGCCGGAAACCCTCCAGGTCACCGGTCACCCGTCCGGCATAGCCCGACGAGCAGGCGCCGACGAACACACCGGTATCGCTGCCGCGTAGCGAGGTCGGGTCGATACCCGCGTCCTCCAGGGCTTCCCATGATGTTTCGAGCAGCAGACGCTGTTGCGGATCCATCGCCAGCGCTTCCCGCGGGCTGATCCCGAAGAAGGACGGATCGAAATCGGCTGCGCCACTGAGGAATCCACCATGGCGGGTGTAGACCGTACCGGGTTTTCCCGGATCCGGATCGAAGAGCCGGTCCAGGTCCCATCCGCGATCGGTGGGGAATTCGCCGATCGCATCCCGGCCCGCGGCCACCAGATCCCACAGGTCCTGCGCGGATCGCACCCCGCCGGGAAAACGGGCGCTCATGCCGACGATCGCGATCGGTTCGTCGGCGGTACCGCGCCGCGCCGCCCGACGGTGCCCGCGCTCGACGCCGGTGATCCGTTCCCGCAGCAGTGTGGCGACGGCGGTCGCGGTCGGATGGTCGAAGACGAGCGACGCCGGCAGGGGAATTCCGGTGGCCCGCGTCAACCGATTCTGCAGTTGCACGCCGCTGACGGAGTCGAAGCCGAACTCGGTGAGCGGCAACGTGGGGTGGATCGCCTCGGCCGACTCGTGACCGAGGACGGCCGCGGCCTGCTCGCGAACGATGTCGAGAACGAGGGTGTCGTACTGATATTCGGGGGCGCCCCGCAGTCGCCGCGCCAGCGGTGTGTCATCCCAGGTCGCCGTCTGTTCCGCACCGTCGGCCTCGACCTCCGGAATCCGCGCGGCGGTCGCGGCGCGGGCGACCGGCGTACCGGACGCGACCGTGCGACGCTGAAACGCGTACGGCGGCAGGTCGACTCGCGTTCCCCCCGGCACCAGTGCTCGTGGCGCCACGGGCATCCCGGCGCAGAATGCCTGGGCCAGCGAGGCCAGGAACCGCTCCGGCCCGCCCTCGCCGCGGCGCAACGACCCGACGACCGCTACCTCCGCGCCCGCACCGGCCGCTTCGGCGGTCACCCCCACACCCATGGTCAGCACCGGATGCGGACTCGTCTCGACGAAACCGTCCACACCGTCGGCGATCAGCGCGGTGACGGCATCGGCGAATCGAACCGGCTCCCGCAACGACCGGTACCAGTAGTCGGCATCCAGTTCCGCGGTATCCACCCGCTCGGCGGTCACCGTGGAGAACATCGGCACTGCCCCGGAGCGCGGGCGGATGGGCGCGAGTTCCGAGAGCAGCCGCGCGCGGACCCGCTCGACCGCCTTCGAATGTGACGCGTAGTCCACCGGAATCCGGCGGGCCCACACTCCGGCCCTGGCACAGGCCGCGACGAACTCCGCCACCGCCTCGACGTCACCGGCGATCACACACTGGGCGGGCCCGTTCACCGCGGCCATCGACAGCCGATCGCCGTACGCGGACAGGCGTTCGCGCAGCGCGTCCGCACCGAGCCCGATCGAGGCCATCGCGCCCTGCCCGGCCAGTTCCTCGGCCACCGCCCGCGACCGCAGCGCCACCACCCGCGCGGCGTCGGACAGCGACAGCCCACCGGCGATGTGAGCGGCCGCGATCTCACCCTGCGAATGACCGATCACCACATCCGGTTCCACACCGGCCGCGCGCCACATCCGCGCCAGCGAGACCATCACCGCGAACAGCACGGGTTGCACCACGTCCACCCGGTCCAGCGGGGGCGCGTCGTGCGCACCACGCAGTACGGCCGTCAGCGACCAGTCCACGTAGGGCGCCAACGCCGCGTCGCATTCGGCGATCGACTCCGCGAACGCGCCGCCCGCGTCCAGCAGGCCCAGCGCCATACCCTCCCATTGGCTTCCCTGTCCTGGGAAGACGAAGGCGATCCGCCGTGGCGCGGCGCGCCCGACAGCGGGTTCGATCGCCACCGCGGGCGCGGCCGGGTCGGCCAGGGCCGCCAAGCCCGCCAGCAGGTCGTCGCGGTCCCGGCCGACGACGCTGCCGCGCCATTCCATTCGGGCGCGCGTGGTCAGCAGGGAGAAACCCACGTCGGCCGCGGTCGGCTCCGGATGGCGCAACAGCCATTCCCGCAGCCGGGCCGCTTGCGCCCGGACGCCGCCCTCGCTCCGGGCCGAGACCACCCACGCCACCGCGCCGGTGTCGTCGTCCGCCGTGGCCGAGCCGACCTCGGGCGCCTCCTCCACGATCACGTGGGCATTCGAGCCGCCCATGCCGAACGACGACACCCCGGCCCGGCGCACCGCGGCCGCAGGCCAGTTCTCGGTATCGGTGACGACGCGTAAAGCCAACTCGCCGAGCGGAATTCGAGGATTCGGCGTCTCGAAGTTCAGGCTGGCGACCAGTTCCCGGCGGGAAAGGCAGAGCACGGTCTTGACCAGGCCCGCGATACCCGAAGCGCCCTCCAGGTGACCGATATTGGTCTTGACCGAGCCGACGGCCAGCGGGGTGTCGCGATCCGGGCCGTAGGTGTCACCGAGCGCGGCCGCCTCCACCGGATCACCGGCCGGTGTTCCCGTGCCGTGCAGTTCGACGTACTGCACCGACGGCGCGTCGACGCCCGCCGCGGTCAGCGCCGCGCGGATCGCCGCGGCTTGCGCGTCACGGCTGGGCGCGCTCAGCACACGGCGCTCGTTACCGGTGGCGACCGCACTGCCGCGGATCACGGCATGGATCCGGTCGCCGTCGGCGATGGCGCGGTCCAGCGATTTCAGCACCACCATGGCGCCGCCCTCACCCCGCACGAACCCGTCGGCTCGCGCGTCGAAGGTGTAGCAGGCGCCGAGTGCCGACTGTGCGCCGAACTGCTCGATCCGCTCGCTGCTGGTCGGCGAGAGAATCAGATTCAGACCGCCGGCCAGCGCCAGCTCACTTTCCCCGCTGCGCAGGCTCTCGCAGGCCAGATGCACCGCGACCAGCGACGACGCCTGGGCGCTGTCGACCAGGACGCTCGGGCCGCCGAAACCGAAGTAGTTCGAGACGCGGTTGGCGATGATGCCGCGCCCGACTCCCCACAGCGAGTGGCGGCCGACGCCCGGGCCACCCTGCGAGGCGAGCAGTTCGGCGAAATCGCTTCCGGTACAACCCAAGAACACGCCGTGGCGCCGGCCGTCGCTCGGCGTGGCGGTCAGGCCGGCGTCCTCGAGCGCCTCCCAGCCCAGTTCCAGTGCCAGCAGTTGCTGTGGATCGATCGCCCGCGCTTCGTTGGGCGAGATCCCGAAGAAGTCCGCGTCGAAATCTCCTGCGGTACTCAGGAAACCGGCGCGCTCGGTGATGTTCTCCCGTCCGGCCGGCGCCGCGCCGATCGCGGCGCGCCCGTCTCTGAGCAGCTGCCAATAACCGTCGAGATCGGCCGCCCCCGGCATTCTGCAGGACATACCGACGATAGCGACGGCATTTGCCGATCCGGTCACCTCTGAAATTCCTTCCTCGATGAACGCGCGAACTCGCGAACGCCCTCACCATTGCCCGGGGGGTACGAATTCTGCTTCTATACAACGTTTTTGGACGCGTTCACGGCCCAGCGAAGAGTCCCGAACGATATATGAGCGTCCTCCACACGCAGCCGGATTCGCCTCGGAGCAGACGAGGCCGTCCGCTCCGATATGCCGGATTTCGTACGGCAACCGAAGGTATGCCGGAGTGTCGAGGCGCGCGGAGAAGAGGTAGTGCCCGAGCGGGATGCGTACGCCGCATCTACGCGACGGCGCCGTGATCTATCACAAGGATCCCTTTCGGGGTTCGTACAACAGCACAGGACTCATAGTTACTGAACAGTATTTGGCCGTTCCGAGTCTTGCCAGCAGTGGGAATAGTGTGATGTACGCCGCTGCCCGGCGATCGGTATCGAGGCCGAAAACCGCGCACTGCCTGCGGGTTCGCCGTGTCGGAGCCACAACCCGCCAGACCCCCGACGGAAACGAAAAAGGTCCCGGAACCTTCTGGTTCCGGGACCTCTTCACTAGTAGCGGGGACAGGATTTGAACCTGCGACCTCTGGGTTATGAGCCCAGCGAGCTACCGAGCTGCTCCACCCCGCGTCGGTGAACACAACATTACACACGAGTCGACAGACGTAGCAAATCCGGTGGTCAGGACCGGTTTGGACGAGCATCGACGCGATCTCGACCGTCGGCCGCCACAGCTTCCCGCCCGCGAAATACCGGCCGGCCACGCTCGCTGACCACATCGACACCGACCGCCGAAATCTCACACACGAAGCCCGAATCGGACGAACCGGCGGCTCGATACAGAAGCCTCGCAACACCTCGAATGAGGAGAACTCGCGTGGGAAACGCGCGCGTTTCCAAAAAGCAGGCCAGGAAAACGTGACCCGGACCACTATTTTCACGTGATTCACCGCACATAACGGCCGCATAACGAACGACCGGAATGTCCGAACATGGCATAGCCAACCTGCATCAACGCTCGAATCCGGTTATTCGCTTCATGCAATTGTCTCTGTTATCAAGACGTGATCTGCCGAGATCTGTTCGTTATGGTCGAGTGCGGCCCGGATCGAACCCGTGATGGGCATCCAGACCCGAACCGCTGCACACCGGCAACCCTGCCCCGCGGTTCGGGGATCCCCGACCTCCTGGGGGCAGGGACGCGGCGGAACATCGCCGGGCCGGCGGGCGCAGGGAGGGACACCACCATGAACAAGAACCGGAAGATCAGCAGTCGCGCCCTCGGCTTCGCCGCCGTCGCCGGCGCCCTTGTTGCCGTCCCGTTCGCAGCTTCCACCACTGCTTCGGCTGCGCCCGCCCACGACTGGGACGGTGTCGCGCAGTGCGAGAGCGGCGGCAACTGGAATATCAACACCGGTAACGGCTACTACGGCGGTCTGCAGTTCACGCAGTCCACCTGGAGCGCCAACGGTGGCAACGGCTCGCCGCAGAACGCGAGCAAGGACGAGCAGATCCGCGTCGCGGAGAACGTGCTGCAGACCCAGGGCCCCGGCGCCTGGCCGGTATGCGGCCAGTACCTGCGCTACGCGCCCGCCGAGGAGAGCCAGCCGGCCCCGGCCCCGCAGCCCGAGCCGACCGCTCCGGTGCAGCTGCCGAACGATCGCCAGGACCTGATCAACAAGGCCACCGACGCCGGCCAGCAGGCCGCGCAGCGGTTCGGTGTGGGTCACCAGTTCCAGCAGATCCTCGAGCAGAACAGCGGTCTGATCGACTCCCTGGGCCGCTGAGCCGCGGCGCGGTAGATTCCGCGCACGCTGCGACCCGAACACTTTCGGCGCTGCCATCCTCGTGATGGCAGCGCCGAAAGTCGTTCGGGGGCCGAAAGCCGTCGTGGGGCCGAAGGCGATTGTGCAAGCCGAATGCGAACGGCGCCCCGGATCATCCGGGGCGCCGTCGTCGTCGATCACCGGCCGCCGCTAACCGCCGGCCTTGTTGTAGGCGTCGATGGCCTTCTGCAGACCTTCCAGCGCCTTGCCCAACTGCCCGAGGTCACCGGACTTCTGCGCGTCCTCGACCCCCTTCAGGGCGTCGTTGAGCTCCTTGACCGCGGCATCCTTGCCCGCCGACCCGGTCGTGGGCGGCGGCGTCGAGGAGGGCGGCGGAGTGTTCTGGTTCGACGGCGGTGGTGAGGTACTGCCCTGCTGGCCGGGCGGGTTGATCGCCGCCTGCCCGGGCTGCTGCGTCGTCGCGGCGCCCAATCCGTCCTGGACGTCGTTGAGGGCATCGCCCAGCGTGGACTGATAGCCCACCTTGTCGCCGTAGGAGGCCAGGACCTTCACCAACTGTGGGAACGACGCCGTGGTCGGTCCGCTGTTGCGCTCCAGATACCAGGGTTCGACGTAGAGGATGCCGCCCTCGCCGATGGGCAGGGTGAGCAGATTCCCGTATTTGATCTTGTTGGTGTTACCACCGGTCAGCAATGTCCGGTCGTTCGAGACCCGGGCATCGGTGGTCATCGACGTCTGAACCTGTTGCGGGCCCGGCGTCTGCGAATCCGTCGGCAGCTTGAGCACCGTGAACTTGCCGTAGTTCTCCGGATCCGCCGCCACCTGGATGTAGGCCGCGAGGAATTGGCGTTTGAAGCCGACCATCGCACTGGTCAGATTGAACTGCGGCCGACCGGTCTTCGGATCGCCGATGAGCACGTAGTACGGCGGCTGATGCGCGTTGGTCGGGGTGTCGGAGGTCGGATCGTTGGGGACCGACCAGAACGCGTTGTTGGTGAAGAACTCGCGCGGATCGTTCACGTGGTAGCGCGCCAGCATCTCGCGCTGCACCTTGAACAGATCCTCCGGATACCGGAAGTGCGCGGCCAGCTCCGGCGAGATCTCGCTCTGCGGCTTCACCGAGTTCGGGAACACCCCGCGCCAGGCGTTGAGCACCGGATCGGTGGGATCCACGTCGTAGAGGTTGACCGTGCCGTCGTAGGCGTCGACCGTGGCCTTGACGGAGTTGCGGATGTAGCTGACCTCCTTGCGCGGCAGCGTGCGACCGGTGTTCTGGTCGATGCTGTCCTCGACCACGCCTTCCAGCGAGGTGCGTTGCGCATAGGGGAAGTTGTCCAGCGTGGTGTAGGCGTCGACGATCCAGAGGATGCGCCCGTTCACCACCGCCGGATACATGTCGCCGTCGGTGGTCAGCCACGGTGCCACCTGCTGCACGCGGCTGCGCGGATCGCGGTTGTAGATGATCTTCGAATCCGAGCCGATGGCGCCGGAGAACAGGATGTTGCGTTCGGCGTACTTGGCGGCGAAGGCGAGGCGGTTGAACCAGTTGCCGATCGGGACACCGCCCTTGCCGGTGTAGGTGTACTGATCGGTGCCGGTGTCGTATTCGCGCGGCGGCTGGTTGTTGCCGCCCACGATCGCGTAGTCGGCATCGGATTTGGAGATCATCTCGCCGTAGTAGATGCGCGGCTGATCGACCGGGATGGCCTGCTTGTCCTTCGGCGTGAACAGATCGCTCACCGTCGACTTGTCGCCGACGTTGAAGACCGGATATCCGTACCCGCCGCTGGAGCTGCTGGTGCCGGCGCCGGTGGCGGCCTGCTGAGTTTCCTTCGGCGGGGCCACGTTCACCCGGTTGGCCGGGGACGCGACGAAGCCGTCGCCGTGGGTGTAGACGGTGTGCTTGTTGATCCAGTCGGTCTGGTTACCGGACAGGTTCTGCGGCACCAGTTCGCGGGCGGCGACGATGTAGTCCTGCTTCTCGCCGTTGATGGTGTAGCGGTCGATGTCCAGCGGGTCCGGGAAGCCGTAGAAGTTCTGCAGCTGCTGGCGCTGGATGAAGGTCTGGGTCAGCAGATTCGGATCGAGCAGCCGGATATTGCCGATGGTCTGCTGGTCGGCCGGAATCGATCCCGGATCCTTGGTCTGCGAACCCTTGTAGTCGACGTAGGAGACCTTGTCGTCGGTGAGTCCGTAGGCCTGCCGGGTCGCCGTGATGTTGCGTTCGATATAGGTCGCTTCCTTGGTGGCGGCGTTCGGGCGCACCTCGAACTGCTCGACCACCAGCGGCCACACCGCGCCGACCAGGATCGACGACAGCAACAGCAGCGCGGCCGCCATCGCGGGCACGCGCAGATCGCGCAGCACCACCCCGGCGAAGAACGCGACCGCGCAGATGATCGCGATCGACATCAGGATCAGCTTGGCCGGCAGCACCGCGTTGATATCGGTGTAGGAACCGCCCGTGAAGGTGGGCTCCTTGCGGGTGCTCGACAGCAGCGAGTACCGGTCGAACCAGTAGGCGACCGCCTTCAGCACCACGAACGTGCCCGCGATCAGCGCGAGCTGGATGCGGGCCGGGCGGGTCAGCGTGCCCTCCCGACCGGACAGCCGCAGCCCGCCGAAGATGTAGTGCGTGACGAGGTTCGCGAAGAACGCGATCACCACGGCCACGAACAGCCAGTTCAGCAGCAGCTTGTAGAACGGCAGATCGAAGGCGTAGAAACCGACGTCGATGTGGAACTGCGGATCCTTGATCCCGAACGAGCCGCCGTGCAGGAACAGCTGCACCGTGACCCAGCTCGACTGCGCGACCAGACCCGACAGCAGGCCGACCAGTACCGGGATGCCGATGCCGAACAGTCGCAACCGGCCCATCACGGTGGTGCGGTAGCGCGCGATCGGATCGCTGGGACCGGACACCGGGACGAAGACCGGGCGGGTGCGGTAGGCGGCCAGCAGCGCCAGCCAGACCAGTGCCCCGACCACGACCGCGACGATGAGGAACAACAGAAGCCGGGTGACGAGCACCGTGGTGAACACCTGGCGGAAGCCGACCTCGCCGAACCACAACCAGTTGGTGTACGCGTCGGTCAACCGCGGGCCGACCAGCAGCAACGCCGCAATCACGAGCGCGGTGATCAGCAATATCCGGCTGCGTCGAGACAGCGAAGGTAAGCCTGTCGGGGGGCGCATGCCCACGATGCCACTCTCCCAGGTCCGGCGGCGTACCGAAGCGATTGTCGGCCGATACACCGCAGTCCGATGATGCGTCCGGTCCCTGCGGACCGTCTCTCGCGCCCCACTCTACGTAAAACGGGACGGCTTGGATCGCGATGGCTCCGGTATGCCGTGGCGGGGACGCGGGCGCTCGTGGTGGACGTACAGTGTCGGCCGTGACTGTGGACAATCCCTCCTCCGCCCTGTACCGCTGTATCCGGGACGTGGCCGAGTTCGCCGACACCGAGGGCTGGGATCAGCCGCCGCAGTTGTTCGCGCTGGTACCGACCGCCGACCTGGTGGCCGCCGAGCCGACGCTCGAGGATCAGCTCGACGACGGGGCCGCATTGACTCCCATCGCCCAGGAACCGCTTCCCGACGATCTGAGCGGCGATTCGATGGCCCTCGACGAATTCCTCGCCACCACCAGCTGGCCGCCCGCCGTCGAGGGGGTGGTGCTGGTCCAGCAGATCGTGGTGCTGCCGCCGAACGCCGAACACACGCTCGACGAGGCCATCGCACCGCTGCTGGCCGACCGCGACGCCGCCGACCGCGCCGGTCGCGACGCCGCGCAGACTCATCCCGAGCGCCGCGACGCCCGGCTCTACGCCGGTGTGCTGCGCGACGGAGTCTCGTTGTGCCTGTTGCAGTTACGCCCCGAAGAGGACGAGGCGTTCCCCGATCTGGATCTGCGCACCGCGCCGAATCTGGCCCCCAACCTGATCGACGCGCTGCGCCACACGCTCGAGAACGAGCCGGACTAACCGCAACTGGGGGCGGGACGTCCGGCGTTGATGTCGTCGAGCGACTGCACCGCGGTGGACAACGTGTCGACCTTCACCAGTTTCAGGCCGTCCGGAGTGCGCTGGCGAGCCTCGTTGCAGTTGTCGGCGGGGACCAGGAAGGTCTCCGCACCGGCGTCGCGGGCCGCGATCATCTTGTACTGGATACCGCCGATCGGGCCGACCTTGCCCTGCGGATCGATGGTTCCGGTGCCGGCGACGAAGCGTCCGCCGTTGAGCTCGCCGGGACTGAGCTTGTCGACCAGTGCCAGGCTGAACATCAGACCGGCCGAGGGGCCACCGATATCGGCGAGGTTGAAATCGACCTGCAGCGGACCGGCAGGCACCTCCTGCGGGGTGACGCCGAGGTAGGCCTTGTTCGAATCGTCCGGGCGCGCACCGAGTTTCACCTCGACCGTCTGTTCCACGCCGCCGCGGCGGATCACCATCGGGATCGTCGTGCCCGGGGCCGCCCCCTGCACCGCGTCGATCACGTCCTTGGAGGTCGTGATCGGTTTCCCGTTCACGCTCACCAGTTCGTCCCCCTTCTGCAGCACCGCTTTGGCCGGGCCGTCGTCGGCCACCACGCGCACCTGGACCTTGGTCGGATACTTCAGGAAGTTCAGCGCGGCCAGTTCGGCGTTGTCCTCGGATTCCTTGAAATCGGCCTGGTTGGACTTGTCCACCTGGTCGCGGGGAACGCCGGGCGGGTAGACCTCGGCGCGCGGCACCAGGCCGTAGCGGCCGTCCACCCACAAGCCCATCGCCTCGAATATATTCAGCCCGTCGCGAACGGACACCGTCGTCATGTTCAGGTGTCCCGAGGTCGGATCCACCGCGGCACCCTGCACCGCGACGACCTGCTTGCCCTCCACCTCACCGAGGGTATTGAAGGTGGGACCAGGGCCGAGAGCGACGAACGGCACCGTCACCGCACTGCCCACCACACCGAGGACGAGCACGGGCACCAGAGCCGCTATCAAGGTGATGATCCGACGATTCACCCGGCCCACAGTAGCGGCTCCACGATCACCATCCGCGTAGCCTTGGGGCATGAGCGACGTGCCCTTCGGATTCTCGAACCGCGACGACGATCCCGACCGTGACAAGCGTGACGATCAGGCCGGTTCCGGAGCGAACAACCCCTTCGCCTTCGGTATGGGGTCTTCGGGCGCGGCCGGATTCGATCCCGCGGCCTTCGGGCAGATGCTGACCTCGCTCGGGCAGATGTTCTCCACCATGAGCCAGCCGGGCGGCCAGGCGAGCCCGGTCAACTACGACGTCGCCAAGCGGCTGGCTCGCCAGCAACTCGGTTCGACGGTCGCGCCGATCACCGACGGTGCGCAGCGCGCCGTCAGCGATGCCGCGCATCTGGCCGAGTTGTGGTTGGACGCGGCGACCACCCTGCCCGCCGGGGCGACCAAGACGGTCGCTTGGTCGCCCAACGATTGGATCGAGCAGACACTGCCGACCTGGAAGCGGCTGTGTGATCCGGTCGCCGAGCAGGTCTCGGGTATGTGGAGTTCGACACTGCCGGAGGAGGCCAAGCAGTTCGCCGGGCCGATGCTCGGCATGCTCGGGCAGATGGGCGGTCTGGCCTTCGGCTCGCAGCTGGGACAGGCGCTGGGACAGCTCGCCCAGGAGGTACTGACCTCCACCGATATCGGGCTGCCGCTGGGTCCGGCCGGAACCGCGGCGCTGCTGCCCAGCGCGATCAGCGAATTCAGCAAGGGCCTGGAGCTTCCCGAAAGCGAGATCCTGGTTTATCTGGCCGCCCGAGAGGCCGCCCACCAGCGGCTGTTCGCCCATGTGCCGTGGCTGCGGCAGCAGGTGCTGGGCGCGGTCGAGGATTACGCGCGTGGCATCCGGATGGACTTCTCCGCGATCGAGGAGGCCGCGCAGAACATCGATCCGATGTCGCTGACCGATCCGTCGAAACTCGAGGAACTGCTGTCGCAGGGCACCTTCGAACCGCAGACCACCCCCGAGCAGAAGGCCGCGCTGGAGCGGCTGGAAACGCTGCTGGCGCTGATCGAGGGCTGGGTTCAGGTCGTGGTGGCCGAGGCCGTCGGCGACCGGCTGCCCGGTGCGGGCGCGCTGGCCGAGACGCTGCGGCGCCGCCGCGCCACCGGCGGTCCGGCCGAGCAGACCTTCGCCACCCTGGTCGGCTTGGAGCTGCGTCCGCGCAAGCTGCGGGAGGCCGCCACACTGTGGCAGCGGCTGACCACCGACGCGGGGATGTCGGCGCGCGACGCGGTGTGGGCGCATCCGGATCTGCTGCCCAGTTCCGAGGATCTCGACAAGCCGAGCGGTTTCATCGACGGTGTGATCGGTGGCGGCGCCAACGTTTTCGACGATCCGCTGGCGCAGCTGGCCGAGACCGAGGCGCGTGAACGCCGCGAAGGCGCTGCGGCGCAACAGGAGCGGCCGAACAAGGACGCGGACGGCGACAAGGACACGGACGGCGACAAGGACACAGAAGGCACTGCCGCCCAGGGCGATTCCACTTCGGGCGCGAATCCGTCCGACGCCGACGACGAGCGCGGAGACAACGAGGATCGCTGATTGTCGGCGGCGCAGTCCGGGCGGCGCGGTTCAGCCCAGTCGCGCTTCGGCGGTCGCGTAGCCGAACAGCTTGCGCCCCTTGGACAATGCGTCGACCACGACGGTCACCATGCGGCGACGTGAACTGAGCCAGCCGACCTGACCGCCGAACAGGATCGACGCCGGAGCGTCGGAGTCGACGGGCAGATAGTGCATCTTGGGCGCGTATTGCACCCGCAGTTTCGTCAGTGCGGTCGGATCGCCGAGCCAGCGGCCGAGATAGCCGGCGACCAGGCCGAGCGTCAGCATGCCCGGCACTGCCCCCGTCGTGGTGCCGGATCGGTGCGGATCCACGACGCCGGCGTGGCGCACCACATCGTCGGCCGCGACCGTGACGGTGTCGGCGGGCAGATCCGCGCCGACCGCCAGCGGGCCGAGGTCGACGATCGGACGCGGTAGCGACGGTTGGATCCGGTCCCGCTGCGGCGTGCGCAGACGCCGTTGCGCCGGGACCGGTTCGAGATCGTGCGGCCGTTGGGACGCACCGGATCGCGCACAGGTTCCGGGCTGGGTGTGCACCAGCAGGGTGGAGGAGCCGCTGGTCACGACCTGACCGTCGTCGTCGCGCAACAGGGTGGTCACCGAGACCACGTCGTAGTCGCGGTAGTGGCGGAAGGATTCGAATCCGATTTCGCAGCTGATGCGGTCGCCGGCCAGCAGCGGGCGCACGATTTCCAGCGTGCGGTCGGCGTGCACGACGCACCCGCTGTGAAAGCCCGGGACGAGTGCGTCCAGCGTGCGTTCCTCGGCGCGCATCCACACCGTGGTGGCGAAGGTCGGCGGGGCTACCAGGGCATCGAATCCGCGCGCGGCGGCGGCACGTTCGTCGCGGTGGATGGGGTCGATGGCGCCTATCGCCCGGGCGTACTCGCGAATCGTGTCCGCGGCGATCGGCCGATCGCCGCGGGTTCGAAACCGATGTTCGCCGTGCAGCGACGCCACCGGTGGCACGCCGAGGGATGCGCTGACCATATTGCTCCTTTAACCGACCCGAATCGACCCGATTGTCGGCCGCCGGTGGCCCGGCGTTAGCACTCTCCGCGCCGGTCTGGAAAATTCACGGCGAGTCGTCGGCCAGATTTGTGAGACGGTGCGTTCACAGTGATGCTGTGAGATCGCCCGAAGCGCCCTGTGGACAACGCCGAACCTGTGGATAACCAGCAGTTTTCCGGCGGGCGTGCCTCGGCCCGGCGACAATACTGAGCCCATGACGTTGTCACACGCACGTGGACCGATGTTGCATCCGCGGGTGGCGGTTCTGCGCCGGCCCTCGGGGGCGGTGCAATTGGGTTGGGATCCCGAACGCGCGGTACTCCTGCACCCGCCCGCCGTCGACACCGATGCGGTCGTCGCGTTCGTCCGGCTGCTCGACGGACTGCACAGCCATCCCCGGCTCCTGTGGGAGGCCGGGCAACTCGGCCTCGGTGGCGTGGCCCTGGAACTACTACGAGATATCGACGCGGCCGGACTGCTGATCCGGCCGCAGGCCCGCCGCACTCGCGTGCGGACGGTGCATGTACACGGCCGCGGGCCCCTGGCGGATGCGCTGCACAGCGGTATCCGGCAACTGGGCATCACGCCGACGCGGTCGAGCGAATACCGCAGCGGCACATCGGATTCGCTGCCGACCTCCGATCTAGTGATTCTCACCGACGCGCTGGTCCCGGTGCCGGAGTTGGTCAGCATGCTGCTGGTGCGCCGAATCCCGCACCTGCAGGTGCGCATCCGCGACGGGCACGGTGTGATCGGGCCGCTGGTACTACCCGGCGGCACCAGCTGTCTGCGCTGCGCCGATCTGACCCGCACCGAATTCGACGCCGAATGGCCGCATTTGGCGGCGCAGCTGCTCGGCCGGACCGGCTACGCCTCCCCCGCCACCATTGCCGCCACCGCCGCCCTGACTTTGCGCGAAATCGAATCGATTATCGAGGGCGCCGCCGACGACCCGCCCCGAACCCTGGACACCACACTGGAATTGGATCCGCACACCAGGCGCATCGCCCGGCGTCGCTGGACCCCGCACGCCGACTGCGCCTGCCGCCGAATCGCCGCCACGGGGGCCGAAGCGCCGGACGGCGATCGCACGGTCTCCGTCGCCGGAGGACAGGTATGAGCGCGACGAAGATGGCTCGGGCGGTGACAGGATCTCGCCTCGATGATGTCGCTACCGTCGCGCGCCGGGGCCGGGCCGTCGTCGCCTCGGCCATGAGGTGGGTTGGGGTCGTCGGCTCAGCGCTCGTCGGAGGCCGAGTCGGTGAAAGACCAGACTGCCGCGGGACGTCCGGTGGCCTTGGTTCGCATCCGTTCCCCGGTGCGGGTGAGCCCGGGGATCGCGGCCAGGGTGCGGTTGAGGTTGCCCGGGTCGGGACGAGCGCCGGACAACGCGGTCGCGAGGGCGACCGCGCGCGTGGCGGGAAACTGCTCGCCGATCAGCGGGCGGGTGAACGCAAGGTCTTTCCACAGCATGTCGGCGAGTCGTTCGCGGGCGACCTCGACGATCATGTTGTGGTCGAAGGCCAGCGGCGGAACGTCGTCGAACGGAACCCATTGCACACCGGGAAAGGGTGCGATGCTGCCGGTTTCATCATTATTGAGAACCGCCCACATCGCGATCGAGAGCGTCGGACCGCGCGGATCGCGATTCGGCTCGTCGAAAGTGACCAGTTGCCCGACGGCGAGGATCGCATCGTCGGGCACACCCAGTTTGCTGTGTACCGCGCGGCGTGCCGCCGTCGCGAGCCGCTCACCGCGGCCGAGCAGCACACCCGGCAGGGCGAGTTCGCCCGCGAACGGATCCCACTGCCGGGGCGCCACTGCGAAGGTCGCGGTCGTGTCGTCGTCGCCGAACCGAAGCGCGACGACATCGAGCGATACGGCGGATTGCTGCTCCACGGCGAACCATCATGCCGCAGCCGCGACCCGGGCCACGCGATCGGCACGATCGGGCCCGTACCCGGTCAGCACCACGGGCGCGCCCAGCCGGCGTTCCAGGAATTCCGGAACATCCGCCGGCAGCGGTACGAGATCCGGGGTGCTGTGCGCGACGAGGCCGGTCAACCACCGCTGATGGTTCAGATCCCGCCAGGAACCACAATCGAGCCGGTCCCGATATCCGTCCGGGGCGAAATACCCTGCGGCGGTGCGCATATCGTCGCGAGCCGCCACGAGATCCAGATGGTTGACGGCGAGCGCGTCGATTCCCCCACACGCCTCCACGGCATAGCGCAGCAGGATCGGATCCAGATGCCCGACGCGGAAGACGCCCTGATACGGGCCGGTGGCGTTGTGCGGCTCCGGGATCGACAATGCCGCATCCTCGGTCGGAAAGGGGCCCGCGCCGTGGCGAGTCTGGTACGCGCGTGTCACTCCGAGGACCGTGCCCGGTTCCCCGATCCGCGCCAGCATGGCGCGGGCATGGCGGGGCTCCACCGTCGACCAGGTGGTGTAGGGATGCAGACCCCGCCATTCGTCGAGCAGCACGCCCTGGGCGCCCTCGAAGATCAGCCGGCCCGCGGCGGCGAATACCGCGAGTTGTTCACCCGGCACCAGCGCCACCGACCGCGCGAATTCCGTATAGGCGTCGACCAGGGCGTCGATCGGTTCGTAGCCGTGGCGCCCACTCGCCAGCAGCGGTGCGAAGTGCCGCTCCAGCGCGATCAGTTTGCGGCGCAGGACATCTGGAGTGCGACAGTCCCGGACCAGGGGCGCATCGTGCTCGAGGGCGTAGCGCACGGTCTCCCCGATGCCCATCCCGCAGGAACCGTGCCGGGCGGCACCCCGCGCATCCTCCCGGCAGCGGTTGGCGGCTCCGTGGATCGGAGTGGTCAGCAGCGCCCGCTCGTCGACGAAGATCGAGCCCAGCGGATCGGCGACGCCCAGTGCGGTCAGCGCTTCGGCCTCGGCGGCCAGGGCGATCGGATCCACGAGCACGTGCCGCGACAGAACTGTCGGCACGCCCGACAGCGTGCCCGATCCGAACTGCCGGAAGGTGTGTCGCCGGCCGTCGGCGATCACGGTGTGCGCGGCCTGCGCGCCGCCGTTGAAGCGCACGACGGCTGCGACGTCCAAGCCGGCCTGTGGCGAGCACAGCCAATCCACGGTGGCGCCTTTCCCGGCGTCGCCGAATCCCAGATCGACCACGATCACATGCCGGTCGCCGAACATGGTTATTTCCCTTCGCTTTTCGGATCGAATTCGCGGTCAGAACCGGACGTCGTCGGCGCCCGGGGTCGCCGCCGGCAGCGCGCCCGCGGTGCGATGACCGACGGGAGTACCGATCGGGGCCAGTGCCTTACCGACGACGACGGCGGCGTCGGCGGACCCGATATCGCGCAGATCGGCCAGCCCGGCACCCAGATCCACGCGGTCCTCGCCGATGCCGATCGTCAGGGCGATGAGTCCGCACACCGCCGCCGGATCGTCCAGGCGCAGGACCCGCTCCCCGAGCACTCCCCGCCAGTGCTCGAGGATTTCCGGATCGGTGTAGTAGTGGGATTGATTCGGCAGGATGTAATACACATGCCACCGATCGGCCAGCTCGCGGTAGATCGAGGGAACCGAAATGTCCTGGGGCACATCGTCGCCGATCACCCGACGCACGTGCCCGGCGGCGAGGCGCGGCTTGTTCAGCTCGTCGCCCACGATGAACAGATACCCCTTGCGTCCGCGCTTGTCCCACGCATCGGTCGCCGTGTGCCGCGCCATGAAATACGCTGCCAGCTCGTAACTTTCGGATTTCTGTCCGCCTCCGCCGCCTTCGAGCAGAATCAGCCGCAACTGTTCGTCCATCCGATTGTCGGATTCGAACTGCCCGATCTGCAGCGGCACCCGATCACAGTCGGCATCGCCGATCCCGCCGAACAGAATCTGCGGATCCTCGGCGTACCCCTTGCGCTGCAGCAGTCCGTGCAGGGTAGTCAGTTTCTCCTGCATGATGCGCGGGACCCGCCCCATCGACCCGGTGACGTCGAACAGCACCGCGATCGGCAGCGAGGCCCCGTGCTCGGCGGAGTCGCGCGACTCACGCGCTCCGACGCCGAAGGGGTCGAGCAGCGGATGGGCGACCCATTTCGTATAGGGCTTGGCCCGCATGTCGGCGGTGTAGCCGAAGTCGTCGAGTCCGCGGGCGGCGCGGAAGGTGCGGGCGGCGTCGTAGGCGCTGTCGTCCCACTGTCCGTATCCCATGGTGATCACTGTCCTTTCGGTAGTTCGAACGGCCGGAAGCGGCGGGCGCCGTACAGCCGGTCGAGCAGGTCGTCGAATTCGTCGAGCAGGGTGCGGGCGTCGGGCCGCAGCCTCGGTGCCGATTGCAGGCATCCCTCGGCGAAGGCGCGCATCGGCGCGGGCGCGCGGGCGCCGAGCATGGTGAGCAGCAGCCGGTGGGCCAGATACACATCGGTGCGCGGGCAGACCCCGGTGCCGATTTCGGGCGGATAGTCGATCGAGGCCGGCGTGGCCGCGGGCACGCGCCCGGGCCGGGTAGCGAACGACCAGCCGACCAGCACCACCCCGTGCAGCCGCGGATGGATGAGCACGTTCTCCGCGGAGACGGCGGTGTGCACCCACTGCGCGGTCGCGGCGCCGGCCAGGCAGCGCAGCAGCCGCCGGTGCATCCAGGCGTAGTCGCGCGGGTCGAGCCCGCGCGGAAAGGCGGCGCGGACCTGGGCCAGTGTCACGAACCCGTCGGTCAGCGCGTCGAGCACATTGATCGCGCGAACCTCGCCGGAGTCGATATCGGTGTGGTCGACGGAGTCGATCAGGCGCGGAAAGTACGGCGCCAGCCACTCGTGCTCCCCGGTGAGCGCGGCGATATCCGTCAGCGCGTTCCGCTCGTTCGCCAGCAGCGAATTCGCGGCCGGGCGCCGTGCGATCTTCACCACTGCCGCCGAATCGGTGCGGTACACGTCCGCGACGGAACCGCGGGCATGCACCGCAC
Organism: Nocardia aobensis NBRC 100429; assembly: GCF_000308375.1. Classification (GTDB taxonomy): domain Bacteria; phylum Actinomycetota; class Actinomycetes; order Mycobacteriales; family Mycobacteriaceae; genus Nocardia; species Nocardia aobensis. The sequence continues at coordinate 82,092 of NZ_BAFQ01000147.1, forward strand.
CGAGGCGATATCGCCCCCGCCCGCCACACACCTCGACGGCCTGCCCGGCCGCGAGCCAGCTCCGGTACAGCTCGCCGAGGCGAACGAAAACCGTGGTGGCCTGGTCGGCCTCGGCGGCGGGCACCCGATCCGGATGCAGCGCGGCGGCCAGCCGCAGATACGTCCGATGCGCGGTGCGGCGAGCGGCGGAATCCGTTGTCGCCGCGCCGAACAGATCTTCCGGGCGTCGCACCTCCCGGATGGCCGACACGGCCTCTCGCGTTGTCGTCATAGTTTTAGTCTAAATGACTAAAACATGTGGCGCCAGACCTCCGGGACCACTTTTAGTCGAAACCACCAAAACGTGGGACGGCGGCCGCTCGACCACCACGGATGAGCCGTTTCTCATGCACTCGGGCGCACCGACGATCGCCTGGACCGGCCCCACTGTGACCGATGACACGTCTCGGTCCGGGGGTGGAGTTCACGCAATTCACATGGCACGCGGCACGGTGGGTCAGCCATGATGGGGGTGTGTCTGAGATTGTGCGCCGTAGCTCATCCCGCAACGCCAAGTTGGCGAAGATTCCACTCGGTATCGCGGGACGGGCCGCTGTGGGGTTCGGCCGCAAACTCGCCGGCGGCGACAAGGGCGAGATCAATGCCGAGTTGAATCAGAAGGCCGCCGAGCAGATCTTCTCCGTTCTCGGCGAGCTCAAGGGCGGCGCAATGAAATTCGGGCAGGCGCTGTCGGTGATGGAGGCCGCCGTACCCGAGGAGTTCGGCGAGCATTATCGCGAGGCGCTGACCAAACTGCAGGCCGCGGCACCGCCGCTGCCGGCCGCCGCGGTGCACCGCGTGCTGGATCAACAGCTCGGCACGGCGTGGCGCAAGCGCTTCCGCTCCTTCGACGACGCCCCCACCGCCTCGGCCAGTATCGGACAGGTGCACAAGGCCGAATGGTCCGACGGCCGCACGGTGGCGGTGAAGGTCCAGTACCCCGGCGCCGACGAGGCGCTGCGCGCGGACCTCAAGACCCTCAACCGGATGGCCGGCATGATCGGCGCCGTCGTTCCCGGCGCCGACGTCAAACCCATCCTCGCCGAGATCACCGAACGCACCGAGGAAGAGCTCGACTACCGCACCGAGGCCGCCAACCAGCGCCGTTTCGCCAAGGCCTTCGACGGCCACCCGCGGTTCCTGGTGCCGAAGGTGGTGGCCGGGGCGCCGAAGGTGATCGTCACCGAATGGCTCGATGGCACCGCGGTGTCCAAGATCATCAAACGAGGCCAGGAGGATCCGGCGGGCACGGTCGAGCTGCGCAACCGCGTGGCAACGCTGATGGGTGAATTCCACTTCTCCTCCCCCGCCCTGGCCGGACTGCTGCACGCCGACCCGCATCCCGGCAATTTCATGATGCTCGACGACGGCCGGTTGGCGGTGCTGGATTTCGGCGCCTGCGCGCCGCTGCCCGACGGGTTCCCCCCGGTACTCGGCCAGATGGTGGCGATGGCGGTCGAGGATCGGTTCGAGGAACTGACCGATCTGATGTACAGCAACGGCTGGGTGATTCCCGGCCGCACCGTCACGCATGCGGAGATCGCCGACTATCTGCGCCCGTTCACCGATCCCATCCGCGAGGATTCGTTCCACTTCACCCGCAAGTGGATGCAGCGCGTGGCGGGCAAGGCCACCGATGTGAGCCGCCCGGAGATGAAAACCGGTATGTCACTGCAACTTCCGGCCGAACACATCATGGTGTTCCGGGTGCTGATGGGTTCGATCGGCATCTGCGCCCAGCTCGACGCCGAGGTGCCGTTCATGAAGCTGATGCACGACTGGGTGCCCGGCTACGCCGAATACCGCAGCGCCAGTTGATCCTTCGCCCCGCCGGGCGCCGAATATGGGACAAGCCCCGCATCCGACATCGGATGCGGGGCTTGCTCGTGTTCCCAGAAGTGGCCGAGGCGGATCCGCGCTCGGCCCGAACCGGCGCCGATCACGCCAGTGCGACCTTCCGCGGGCGGCCGCGCGGCCGCTTGCGGGCGATCACGACGCCCTGTTCGAAGATCTCGCCACCCCAGACGCCCCAGGGCTCACCGCGATCCAGGGCGGCAGCGAGGCAGCCCTTGCGGATCGGGCAGGAAGCGCACAGTGTCTTGGCCTCTTCCAGCTGGGTGGGGCTTTCGGCGAACCACAGGTCCGGGTCACCGACTCGGCAGGGCAGCGCGAGCGCGACACCGCGGGTGCGGGCCGGCCTCGAGGCCTGGGTCGATCGGCATGTCGCGCGAGTAACGGTCGCGGTGGACACGTCTTGCTCCTTCAGCTCGTGCAGCGGTCGTTTCGTTGTCTTCCGCGAAACCGGTGCCGGTGGCTGGAGGCCGAAAAAGAACTGTGGCCACGGTTTCGCTTCGGGCGATCCGTGGCCAGGAGGCTGCGGTAGCTGGTGCTACCTGAACCGACTTCGATGTCGGCTACTGATCACGGTCGCTGGGTGTGCGTTGCGGAGGCGGACTGCCTGCAGATTCGCCGTCATACGATCGGCTTCCACTGCGAAGGCGTGGGCTGCGTCGGTGTGGAAACCGATGTGTGCCTGATGCCAACCCCACTCGGACTTGTCTGCGGCAATTGCATATGCGGGCGCTTGCGGTCGAGCACCGATAATGCTTGCGACAGACAGACCGGTCCCCTGCAAGGCGAGGACCCCCCGGGAGGCGGACACGACAGAAACCACCGGTGCCACAACGCTTCTCGAAGCGAGAGTCACGATGTTGTTCATTTTGTCTACCTCCCTCCTACTCGTTATCCGACTGATCACTGTGCGCACCGGAATGCCCTCCCAGCGCGTGATCACCACCCTACGGGTGCGATACACAACCGCACAACCTATTTTTCACCTGCGGTTTTGTCATTCGCGGCACGCCCGCCGGATCACCGGTTGCGCACCCGTGATCGCACGATCGCCAGTAGCTCCGGACCGAACTGCTGCGACTTCTGTTGTCCGATGCCCGGAATCGCGGCCAGCGCGTCCTCGTCCATCGGCACCTGTTCCGCGATCGCGGTGAGCGTTTTGACGCTCACCACCGCGAACGGTTTGATCTGCAATTCCTCGGCCCGCTGCCGCCGCCATTCCTGCAGGGCGCCGAGCAGTTCGGTGTCGACCTCGGCCGGACAGCCTGAACACCGCCCGAGCAGCGTGTCGGTGGAATTGAGCAGCGAACGCCCGCACACCCGGCAGACCGGCAACCGGCGGCCGCGCCCGCCCCGCGTCCCCGCCTGCTGAGCGACCATCGACGCCGGGGAATCCTCCGGCACCAGCCCGGTGAGGAATCGGCTGCGGCGCCGGTTGCGCCGCCGGCCGTCGGCGCGCGACAGCGCCCAGGACAACCGCAGATGTTCGCGTGCGCGGGTCACGCCCACGTAGAGCAGCCGCCGTTCCTCCTCCAGCGCGGCCTCGTCGGTCACCGCGCCGCCCTCACCGAGCACATGGGCGATGGGCAGGGTGCCGTCGGTCAGCCCGACCAGGAAGACCGCATCCCATTCCAGGCCCTTGGCGGCGTGCAGCGAGGCGAGGGTGACGCCCTGCACGGTCGGTGGGTGGCGGGACTCGGCGCGGACGGCCAATTCCCGTAGCAGCCCGGCGAATTCGAGGGCGGGATCGTGGGCGGCGAGCTCCTCGGTGAGTTGCACCAGGGCCACCAGCGACGACCAGCGCTCGCGAGCCTGCGCACCGGCCGGCTCCTCGGCGGTGAGTCCCAGCCGGGCGAGGACGGCGCGCACGAGCGTCGCGACCTCGGGACCGCGGGCCGCGGGCAGGTCGTCGCGGGCTCCGGCCTGGCGCAGCGCCTGTACCGCCTGCCGGACCTCGGCCCGCTGGAAGAACCCCTCGCCGCCGCGGACCTGATAGGGAATGCCAGCCTCGGTCAGCGCCTGCTCGTACACCTCGGACTGGGCGTTGATGCGATACAGCACGGCGATCTCGGCGGCCGGAACACCCCGCCCGAGCAGGCCGGCGATGCCCTTGGCGACGGCGGTGGCCTCGGCGACCTCGTCGTCGTATTCGGCGAAGGACGGTTCCGGCCCGTCGGCGCGCTGCCCGACCAACTGCAGCCGGGTCCCCGCGATGCGGCCGCGTGCGGCGCCGATCACGCGATTGGCCAGCGACACCACCTGCGGCGTCGACCGGTAGTCCCGTTCCAGCCGGACGACGGTGGCGTCGGGGAACCGGCGGGAGAAATCGAGCAGATAGGCCGGGCTGGCGCCGGTGAACGAGTAGATCGTCTGGTTGGCGTCGCCGACCACGGTCAGGTCGTCGCGATCGCCGAGCCACGCGTCGAGGACGCGCTGCTGCAGCGGGGTCACGTCCTGATATTCGTCGACGACGAAGCACCGGTAGCGGCCGCGGAACTCCTCGGCCACGGCCGGGTAGTCCTCGAGCGCGGCGGCGGTGTGCAGCAGCAGGTCGTCGAAATCGAGCAGCAGACCGTCCGGGGTGTTCTTCAACGTCTCGTAGCCGGTGTAGACGGCCGCGATCTTGTCCGCCTGATACGGAATGTCGCGGTGGTGACGCTGGGCGGCGCCGGCGTAGTCCTCCGGCGCGATGAGCGAGGCCTTCGCCCATTCGATCTCGCCCGCCAGATCACGCACGTTCTCCGTCGCCGTCGGCAGGCCCACGCGCTGGGCGGCCTGGGCGACGATCGCGAATTTGGAGTCGATGAGCTTCCACGGCACATCGCCGACGATCTGGGGCCAGAAGTACTTCAGCTGGCGCAGTGCGGCGGCGTGGAACGTGCGCGCCTGGACCGTCTGCGCGTCACCACCCAGGCCGAGCGCGCGCAACCGGGCCCGCAGCTCACCGGCCGCCCGGGCCGTGAAGGTCACCGCCAGCACCTGGTCGGGGCGCACATGCCCAGCCGAGACCAGATGCGCGATGCGGTGGGTGATGGTCCTGGTCTTGCCGGTGCCCGCTCCCGCGATCACACACACCGGCCCGCGCGGCGCCCGCACCGCGGCGGCCTGCTCGGGGTCGAGCCCGTCGAGCCGCAGGCTGGTCGATGAGGTCGGGGCAGGCACGCGCTCCATCATGACAGGCACTACCGACATCCGCGCCGCCGCGACGACGCCCCTCGGTTGCCCGGTGCCACGGGTGCGCGGCGCGTTGCCCTCGGCCGGCGCGAGCGTCGCTCAACTCCGTGCGTCGCGCAGCGTCCGCAATGCCGCGGCGAAGCCGGCAGTCCGATCCTGCAACGGACCGAAGAAGGCCCGGTCGCAGTCCTCCACCGCGACGATCGCGCGATTCACCAGTGCCACACCGGCTTTCGTCGGTACCAGGGATTTCGCGCGCCGGTCGTGCGGATGATCGCGCCGCTCGATCAGGCCCTTCTGTTCGAGGGCGCGCAGTACCTGGGAGGTCATCATCGGGTCGGTGGCGGCATGGGCGGCCAGATCGCGCTGCGTGATGGGGGTGTCCGCATTCGAGCCGCCGAACCACGTCAGCGCGGCCAGGAGCACGAACTGCACGTGAGTGAGGTCGAACGGGGCCAGCGCCGCGCGCACCGCCGCCTGCCACCGGTTGGTCACCTGCCACAACAACAGGCCCGGGCTCTCGTCGGCACTACCGAATTCCGTTCGCAGCGAGTGGGTTTCGTCGCTCACCCGGCCGCCCTCGCCCGCTCGCTCGCGTCCTCTCCCAGCATGGCCTGCGAGATGACCGCGAAATCGCGCGCGCTCAGTTCCACCACACCGCGCCGCAACACGATGCCCCAGTTGGGGACGCTGGTGAGATCGAGATCACCGCGCACCGTATCGATCGCGATGTCGTGCGCGTGCGGGCGATAGGTCACCGCGCGCCGCCACGGCCGGAAGCAGCCGCCCGGATCCTCCCCCTGCCACGCGGGCCCGTCGTCGACCGTGCCGATCGCGGTGAACGACTTGACCGGCTCCCCCTCGCGCATACCGGTTCTGGGCGAGTAGTAGACGAGTCCGTCACCCGGCCGCATCCGTTCGACCGCGGCACGCTTGCCGTGATTGGCCTGCACGATGCCGAGCGCCACCCCGCGACGCACGTGATCGCGCGAGACGACCGCCAGCCA
>NZ_BAFQ01000146.1 GCF_000308375.1 Nocardia aobensis NBRC 100429
AGTCCGCTCCACCCAACCGGTCTGGGCGCCGCCCGAATAGCCGGTGTTGGCCTTGATCTCGTAGGAGACGTCGTTGGCGTCCAGCGACAGCACCGCCACATTGCCGTAGGTGAACGAGTACGCCGACGGGCAGCCCGCGGGCCCGTTGGCCGGAAGGTCCAGGCGGGCGAGGTGTCCACCGTACCCGTGGGTGTCGTAGGCGGCCTCCATGTCGTGGTTGCCGGTGGCGAACATCCACGGCGTGGTCGAGGCGCTGGCTTCGATGGCGCCGAAATACACGTCCCACACGTACGGATTGAACTTGTCGAATCCGTCGGGCAGTTTGTCACCGGCGGCGACGTAGCGCGGCTTCTTCCCCGCGCCCGACGGGTCGGCGTAGGCGATATCGCCCGCCAGCACATGGAAATCCGGCTTGCACGCCACGATCTGGCGCATCACGTTGTCCGCGTGCGGGACCGCCGGGTCGTTGTCGGGTTTGTAGTACTTGTCGTCGTAGTCGCCGGGGGCGACGCCCGCCGGCTGGGTGGGTGTGTCGTCGGTGCCCTGATCGCCCATCATGGTGAACCGGAAGGGCAGCACCGCGTTGCGCACACTCGGCATCGCGGTCGACGCGGCGCGGATGTCGCCGACGAATCCGTCGGAGGTGCGCCAGCGGTAGAAATGCGGCAGCCGTCCGGGCAGGCCGTCGACCGGCGCGTGCACATAGAACTGTTCGGCGGCGAGTACGCCGCTGTCGCTCGTGGGGATCTGGGTCACCAGATCGCGCACCTCCGCCTCGACACTCGCGCCGAGCGCCGGCGTCGGCCCGTGATCGAGAAAGACCTTGGCGCCGCTGGGATTACGCGACAGCTGCGCGGCGAAGCGCAGCTGACTGGCGGCGTCCGGGCCGAAGCCGACGTGGCGGCCGCCCACCGCGAGCTGCGCCTGATCGGCATAGGCCCGCCCCGCGAACGGTGAGGTGCCGACGGCGGCCACCGCGGCGGCCGCGGCCGAACCACGCAGGAAGTTCCGCCGCGACACCGCATGCCGCCGCAGATATCCCCGGTGCCATTCGTGCTGTTCGGCCATCGTCATGGTGGCGGCCAGCTGCTCGGGGATTCCGGTATCGGGGATGTCACCGGCAGGATTCAAGCGATTCCGCATGAGGTTGGATGCTGGTCCAACCACCGCACCGGAGCAACCGCTGCGGGTTCCCAAGGGCGCGAATTCTCGGTGAATTCTTCGAACCGGCCGCCGCGGGATCGGTCCGGATCTGTCGGTGCCCGGTGTGAGAATGCCCTATGGCCTATGACGAAGAGTTGGCGGACCGGATCCGGGACCTGCTCGGGCCGGCGGTGACCGAGACGGTCGAAAAGCGCATGTTCGGCGGGCTGGCCTTCCTGGTCGGCGGCAATATGGCGGTGGCGGCCAGCGGTCAGGGCGGCCTGCTGGTCCGGGTCGATCCGGCGCAGGCCGAGGAGCTCATCGACGGTTCCGCGGTCGCGCCGATGGTGATGGGCGGTCGGGAGATGCGGAACTGGTTGCGGGTGGCGCCGGAATATCTCGACGACGACGAGGTGCTGCACGCCTGGCTGGATCGTGGGCTCGGATATGCCCGCACGCTCCCGCCGAAATAACCGGAAGACGTTGTCCCGCTGTGTTATTCGGGCGCCTGCAGGGCCGGAAACCAGATATCGGTGAGGACTTCGGCGGCCGCGGCCGCGGTGACCTCGATGGTGCCCTGCATCGCCCATCGGGTGAAGAAGCGTTCCAGCTGCGCCACGAGTAGTTCGATGCGCAGGCGCGCTTCGTCGCGGCGGCTCTCGGGCCAGCGCGCCAGATAGTCCGGCATCCCGTCGGCGAGCTGCATGATGCCCTCCCGCGCGAGGTCGCGGAACTCCGGTTCCAGGGCGGTCGCCTCGTCCCAGGCGGGAAGCAGATCCTTGTTGTCGAAGAACCACTCGATGGCCCGGCGCATCCACGTGGTGAACTCCGCGCGGGAGCCGGTGGCCAGGACCCGGTCCAGATCCCGGTAGAAGAATTGGACGCTGGCGAGTGTGCCCTGTTCCGCGATCGCCCGCAGCACCTCGGTCTTACCGGTGAAGTGCAGGTAGAAGGTGGCCCGGCTGCAGCCGACCGCGGCGGCGATGTCGTCGACGCGCACTCCCAGATAACCCTCACGCGCGAACAACTGCCGCGCCTCCTCGACGATGCGCATCCGCGTCGCCCGCTTCTGCTCATCGCGCAGCGACCCGCGCCGGGCGGTCGATTCCGAAGGCATGACGTCGATGATAGACGCCCGCACACTCACTGGACGCTGTGTCCAGTGAGTGCTACCGTGTGTGCCACGTCACGTCCGGCGCTGCGCCGAACGCCGCGGTGAGGAAACAGAACATGCGCGCATTGCAATTGACCGGGCCCGGCACGCTGGAGCTACGCGAGGTCCCGATCCCCGAGATCGGACCCACCGATCTGCTGCTGAAGGTCGGGGCGGCCGGAATCTGCCATTCGGATTCGTTCGTGCTCGGCTTGCCGTTCCCGCTGCGCGAGGATCCGCTGACGATGGGGCATGAGATCGCCGGCACCATCGAGGCGGTCGGCGCCGAGGTCGACGGTCGTCGCGCGGGGGAGCGGGGCCTGGTCTACCTATGCTGGTCCTGTGGCGTGTGCCGGGAATGTGTGAGCGGTAACGAGAACGTCTGCATCGCGGCGGGGCGCACCGCGATGCCGCCCTGCCCGGGACTCGGGCCGGACGGGGGAATGGCGGAATACGTTCGTATTCCGGCGAATTCGTTCGTGCCCATCGGCGAGCTGGACTTCGCGACGGCGGCGCCGCTGGCCGATGCGGCGCTCACGCCGTATCACGCCATCCGCGGGGCCGCCGACCAATTGCGGCCCGGCGCCACCGCCGTCGCGATCGGCATCGGCGGGCTCGGACATGTCGCGGTGCAGATCCTGAAGGCCATCACGGCCTGCCGCATCATCGCGGTCGACATCTCCGCGGAGAAGCTGGAGCTCGCGACGGCATGTGGCGCCGATCTCACGCTGACGGCCGACGAGAAGACCGCCGCACGCATTCTGGACTGCACCGACGGCCGGGGTGCGGAGGCCGTGTTCGACTTCGTCGGCAACGACGCCACCGCGAAACTGGCCGTCGAATCGGTCGCTCCGAACGGCGCCTATCGCATGGTGGGACTCGACGGCGGTATTCCGGGCATCGACGCCAGACCCGCCGGTGGA
>NZ_BAFQ01000145.1 GCF_000308375.1 Nocardia aobensis NBRC 100429
GCGATGATGTGGGAGCGGGTCGGCGCCGACCGCTGACGCGCGGTCAGCCGCCGGGCCGGACCTGCAGATACAGAATCAGCAGGGCGATCCACGCGAGTAGCAGCACCACGGTCGTCACCCGCGGGCGACCCAGCGGGTTCGCGTGCGGACGCAGCCACCCGGCCTCGACCGAATCCGCGCGGGTGCGGCGAGGTCCGGGTTTCGCGGCGTCCGGCGGGTCGCCGCCGGGGCCGGAATCCGACGACTGATCGGAGCGGTCGTCGTGATGGTCGTGGGACATAGCGGCACGCTACCGCTATCCGCCGGGTCGCACCGCCAGATAGAGCGCCAAAACGGCAATCCACACGGTAATCAGTGCCAGCGTCGACGGCCGCATCCCGGCGCGGGCTCGTCGCAGCCGCCGGGGCACACCGATCCGGCCGACGGGTCGCACCCGAATCCGGGAAGGATCCGGCTCCGCGGACACGGCCGAATCGGTGCCCGACGCCGTGTCGTGGCTTGCCGGCAACCCGTTGCTCTCGATCAGTCCGTCCTGGCCATGCGTCACGGCGAGACGGTTACCCTCGCCGCGCGGCTGGATAAACGTGGGACTGGTGAGCGCGCAGATCGGCTCGCCCGAACGCTCAGTAGAAGTCGTCCGGCGGGGGCTCGAAGTCCGCCTCGGGGACGTCCCAGTTCATCGAATCACTCGGGGGCGCCGGTTCCGCGGCCTCGAACCGCGACCGGGTGGCCGGACGAGCCCGTTCGGTGTGCGAGCGGGCACTCGACGTGCCTCCGCGTGGGGCGGCCGGTCGCTCGGGCCGGCTCGGACGCGACGTCGGCTCGCTCGAGCTCCCTCCATCGAATCCCGCGACCACCTCGAGGACACCCTCGCCGTACTTCGCGAGCTTGTTCTCACCGATGCCGCTGATGCCGCCGAGTTCGGCCAGGTTCGCAGGGGCCCGGCCCACGATATCGCGCAGGGTGGCGTCGTGGAAGACGACGTAGGCGGGAACGCCCTGCTCCTTGGCGACCGAGGCACGCCAGGTGCGGAGCTGTTCGAACAGTCCCGCCGCGGCGGGTGCCAGCTCGGCCGCGGCGAGGCGGGACGCCTTCGCCTTGGCGGCGCGCGGCGGCTTCACTCGTTCCGGCTCGCGGCGCATGTGGACCGTGCGCTTCTTGAACAGCACCTCGTCGCTTGCTTCGGTGAGGGTCAGCACGCCGTATTCACCGTGCACCGCGAGCAGGCCCTGGGCGAGCAATTGGCGAATCACGCCGCGCCATTCGGTATCGCGCAGATCGGCGCCGACGCCGAAGACCTTCAACTCGTTGTGCTTGTGCTGCAACACTTTCGGATTCGACTTGCCGAGCAGGATGTCGACGATATGGCCGGCGCCGAAGCTCTGCCCACGTTCGCGTTTGAGCCGCAGCACCGTCGAGAGCACCTTCTGCGCGGCGACCGTGCCGTCCCAGGATTCCGGCGGGTTCAGGCAGGTGTCGCAGTTGCCGCAGGTGTCACCGGACTGGCCGAAGTAGTTGAGCAGCTGGGTGCGCCGGCACTGCACGGTCTCGCACAGCGCGAGCATCGCGTCCAGATGCAGTTGCAACTGCCGCCGGTGCGCCGCGTCGCCCTCGGAGGAGTCGATCATCTTACGTTGCTGCACAACATCATTGAGTCCGTAGACCATCCAGGCGGTGGACGGCAGTCCGTCGCGGCCGGCGCGGCCGGTCTCCTGGTAGTAGCCCTCCACCGACTTGGGCAGATCCAGATGTGCCACGAACCGCACATCGGGTTTGTCGATGCCCATGCCGAAGGCGATGGTGGCGACGACGATCAGACCGTCCTCGCGCAGGAACCTGGACTGATTGGTGGCACGGGTGCGCGCGTCCAGGCCGGCGTGATAGGGCACCGCATCGATTCCGTTGCGGCACAGGAATTCCGCGGTGCGCTCGACCGAGTTGCGGGACAGGCAGTAGACGATGCCCGCCTCCCCCGGATGTTCGGTGCGGATGAAGGACAGCAGTTGCTGATCGGCGCGATTCTTCGGCTCGATCCGGTACTGGATATTGGGCCGGTCGAATCCCGCGACGAAATGCTTCGCCCCGGTGAGGTCGAGCCGTTCGGCGATCTCGCGACGCGTGGCCTCGGTGGCGGTGGCGGTCAAGGCGATCCGGGGCACGTCCGGCCAGCGTTCGTGCAGTACCGAGAGCGCCAGATAGTCGGGCCGGAAGTCGTGGCCCCACTGCGAGACACAGTGCGCCTCGTCGATGGCGAAGACCGACACCTTGCCGCGATCGAGCAAATCCGCCGTCGACTCGAGCTTCAACCGCTCCGGCGCCAGATACAACAGGTCCAGCTCGCCCGCGACGAACTGCGCCTCGACCGTGCGCCGCTCGTCCGGGTATTGGGTGGAGTTGAGAAAGCCGGCCCGCACCCCGAGCGCGGTCAGCGCGTCGACCTGGTCCTGCATCAGCGCGATCAACGGTGAGATGACCACACCCACCCCGGGCCGCACCAGCGCCGGAATCTGATAGCACAGCGACTTGCCGCCGCCGGTGGGCATCAGAACGAGCGCATCGCCACCGGAGACGACCTGTTCGACGATCTCGCGCTGTAATCCCCGGAAACTGTCGTACCCGAATACGCGCTGCAGAACCTGTTGCGCCGCATCGGTTTCCACAGTGCGCGACGAAGCGTCGGCCGTCTCGAGCGTCTCCGGGGAATTCACGCCAGCCATCCTACGGACCCCCACCGACGATCCGAACCCCCAATCCACAGCCGCACCCCGTACACGAGACGCCCCGGCCGATCGGCATCGACCTGCTCTGCTCCGGCTGGAACCCGGAACGAGCCTATTCGCGCACGTAGTAACGCAGCGTGCCGTAGGCCGTCAGCGCGGCGAACACGATGCCCACCGGCACCACGGTCAGCGCCACCACCGCGATGTCGTCGCCGGTGATGCGGGGGAAGACCTTCGAGGCGAACAGATCACCGAGGGCCCGGTCGATGACCAGTGGTCGCGCGACCATCAGTCCGATCACCGCCAGCACCGACCCGGCCAGCGCCGCGACCACCGCCTCGAGCAGGAACGGCAGCTGGGTGTACCAGCGCGTCGCACCGACCAGGCGCATGATGCCGACTTCCTCCCGGCGGGTGAACGCCGCGATCTGCACCATATTCGCGATCAGCAGCAGGGCGGCCAGGGCCTGCAGCACGGCCAAGCCGAAGGCCGCGTTGCGCAGGCCGTCGAACAGGCTCACCAGCCGGTCGACGATGTCCTTGTCGTTGCGCACGAATCCGACGCCGGGCTTGCCCTGGAAGTCCTTGAAGATGCGCGGGTACTGCGCGGCGTCGGTCATCTTGACGCGCAGCGACGCCGGCAGCGGCGACTCGCTGACGTATTTGGCCAGCTCGGGCTGATCCTTGAAGGTCTTCTCCTTCGCCTCGCGGACCGCCTCCTCGCGATTGAGGTACTGCACCGATTCCACGCCGGGCTCGGATTTGAGCGACGACATCAGCGCCTTGCACGGGTCCTGCGAGCAGTCCGGATCGTTGGCCGAGACGTCCTCGGTCAGGTACAGCCGCACCTCGAGCCGGTCCAGGAAGTACTGCTCGGTCTTGTCGGCCATCCGGACGGCCAGCATGCCGCCGCCGAGCATGGTGAGCGAGACCGCGGTGGTGAGGATCATCGCGATGGTCATGGTGACGTTGCGGCGTAGGCCGTTGAAAACCTCACCGAACAGGAAGCTCGCGCGCATTACCGGCCCACCCCGTACACGCCGGTGGCCTCGTCGCGGACCAGGCGCCCGCGATCGAGTTCGACCACGCGCCGTCGCATGGCGTCGACGATGTGGTTGTCGTGGGTGGCCATCAGCACCGTGGTGCCCGTGCGGTTGATGCGTTCCAGCAACATCATGATGTCCTGACTGGTGTCGGGGTCCAGGTTGCCGGTGGGTTCGTCGGCGAGCAGCACCAGCGGCCGGTTCACGAACGCGCGTGCGATCGCGACCCGCTGCTGTTCACCGCCGGACAGCTCGTTCGGCAGGCGGTCCGCCTTACCGGACAAACCCACCAGGTCCAGCGCCTCCGGCACCGCCCGATTGATGAATTTGCGATTCTTGCCGATCACCTCGAGCGCGAACGCCACGTTCTGCTCGACCGTCTTCTGCTGCAGCAATCGGAAATCCTGGAAGACACAGCCGAGGCGCTGGCGCAGCTTGGGCACCCGCCGGCCCGGCAACCGGTCGACCCGGAAATCGGCGACATGCACTTCGCCGGTGGTCGGCTTGACCTCTTTCAGCAACAGTTGCATGAACGTCGATTTACCCGACCCGGACGGTCCGATAATGAAGACGAACTCGCCCTTGTCGACCTCGACCGAAACATTGTCCAGCGCGGGTCTCGTCGAGGTTTTATAAGACTTGGTGACGTTCCGCAGGGTGATCACGAGGTGCCAGTGTAGCCAGCGAAGTCGGAGCACACTCCGGCCCACTCCGCGGCATGCGACTTGTCACAGAGAGGTCAGCGGGCGGGCGCGGTCGTCAGCGCGGAACCGGAAACGGTATTCGCGATGTTGAAACCTGAATGATCCGGTGTGGCCGGTTTCACGAACAGATACAACACGAGCGTCGCGACCCAGACACTGAGCAGGATCGCGGTCGATTTACGCGGTTTCACTCAAACCCTCCCGACGCAGCGCCGCGGCGACACGCACGCGCAGCTCACGTCCGACGTCGAATTGTTTACCCGGCAGTGTGCGGGCCACCATCCGGATGTTCATCTGATCGACGGTGAGATCTTCCAGACCCATCACCGTAGGTTCGTCCAGCAGTAGCGATTTCAGGCGGCGATCCTGAAATGCCTTGGCGCCCACCTCGTGCAGGATTTCGTTGACCTTGGTGATGTCAGCGGTGGCGGGCACCGGCACGTCGATCGCCGCACGGGCCCAATCCTTCGACAGATTGGTCACTTTCACGATCTGCCCGTTGGGCACCGAGATGACCTCCCCGTCGGGATTGCGCAGTGTGGTGATCCGCAGCGTGACGTCCTCCACGGTACCTTCGGCCGGCTCTGATTGCCCCGTGACCGCGATGCGCACCACATCACCGAATCCGTACTGCCGCTCGGTGATCAGGAAGAATCCGGCGAGCAGGTCCTGCACGATGCGCTGGGCGCCGAAACCGAGCGCGGCACCGAGCACCGCCGCCGGCGCGACCAGCCCGCTGAGCTGGAAGCCCAAGCGCCGCAACACTTCCAGCGATACCAGGAAGTACACGATCACCAGCACCACCCAGGTGATGACCTGGGCCAGGGCGTGCCGATGTTTGGCGGCCTCGGTGCGCACCAGCGAATCGCTGCTCTGGAAGCCGGAGTCGATGCGGCGGGTGATCCGGTCGCGCACGAAGGTGGCGAAGCGGCTGAACAGCATCGCGCCCACGATCAGCAGCACGATCTCGAGGCCGCTGCCACGCAGCCAGGAGGTGAATTCCGCCCCGGTTCCGGCAGCGAGAGTCGTCGTCATCGGCGCATCCTTTCCGGTATCAACCGTGCACCGACACAAGCCATTCTGCCGCCCGAACACACGCCAGACAGGTTACTACGACCGCTCGCCGACCGATATGCCGTGATTGTGCCGTGATAGGCGGGTTTCACGCGTCCTGGCGCATCCGCCAGCGGATTCCCTCTTCGATGAAGCCGTCGATATCACCGTCGAGAACGGAGGACGGATTGTTCACCTCGAAGTTGGTCCGCAGGTCCTTGACCATCTGATACGGGTGCAGAACGTACGAGCGCATCTGATTCCCCCAGGAGGCACCCTCGTTGGTCTTGAGCGCATCCATCTCGGCGCGCTCCTCCTGACGTTTGCGCTCGAGCAGCTTCGCCTGCAACACGCGCATCGCCGAGATCTTGTTCTGCAGCTGCGATTTCTCGTTCTGGCAGGTCACCACGATGCCGGTCGGGATGTGGGTGATCCGCACCGCCGAGTCGGTGGTGTTGACGCTCTGACCACCCGGGCCCGACGAGCGGTACACATCGACGCGGATCTCCGATTCCGGGACCTCGATGTGGTCGGTGCCCTCGACCACCGGCAGCACCTCGACCTCGGCGAAGGAGGTCTGGCGCCGGCCCTGGTTGTCGAAGGGGCTGATCCGCACCAGGCGGTGGGTTCCCATCTCCACCGAGAGGGTGCCGTAGGCGTAGGGCACCTTCACCGCGAAGGTGGCGCTCTTGATGCCGGCCTCCTCGGCGTAGGAGGTGTCGTAGATCTCGACCGGATACTTGTGACGCTCGGCCCAGCGCACGTACATGCGCATCAGCATCTGTGCCCAGTCGGCGGCGTCCACCCCGCCCGCGCCCGAGCGGATGTTGACCAGCGCCTCGCGCTTGTCGTATTCGCCCGAGAGCAGGGTGCGAACCTCCATCGCCTCGACGTCGGCGTGCAGCGCGGCACGTTCGGCGTCGGCATCGGCCAGCGCGGACGTGCGGGCCTCGCCCTCTTCCTCTTCGGCGAGTTCGTAGAGCACCGGCAGATCGTCGAGGCGCTGGCGCAGTTCGGTGACGCGGCGCAGCTCACCCTGGGCGTGCGACAGCTCGCTGGTCACCTGCTGGGCGTGTTCCTGGTTGTTCCACAGCTCCGGGTCGGCGGCCTGATGTTCGAGCTCGTCGATGCGACGGCGCAGCTCGTCGACGTCGAGCACCGACTCGACAGTCTTCAACGTGGTGTCGAGTTCGGCGAGATCAGCGGAAACGTCAGGATGCACGGTTGTCCAATCTACCGCTCGCGCAGGTGGCGGTGAAATGCGGCGAGGCGCCGGCAGCCGCGGCTCAGCCCGATACCGCCCGCAGTCCACCCGGGCGGCGGCCCAGCAGCGCGTCGAGGGCCGCGGCGGTCGCGTCGTCGGCGGGCAACTGGACCTGGATGTACTGGTCGTCGTCGGCGGACAGGTCCAGCCGTTCGTACGCCAGCCGCAGCGGGCCGGCCTCGGGATGGTCCATCCGGCTGATGCCGCTGGTATCGGGCAGTCCGGCGATGTCGGCGACGCGACGGGTGAATTCGGCACCCGCCAGCAGCGTCAGCTCGTCGGCGAGCGCGGCGATGGTCGGATCCGAGCGGAAGGGGCCGGCCTTCAGATTCGCCACCGCCAGATCGGCACGACGGTCCCACTCCGGGTACACGACGCGGGCCCGCGGATCGGTGAACAGCCAGCGCGGGTAGCCCGCGGGCAGGCCGTGGTCGAGCAAGCCGGTGCCTCCGACCAGCGCGCGGTAGCCATCGGTGCAACTCAGGATCTCACCGAGACGATTGACGACGGCCGCGGGCGCCGGGGCGAGACGGTCCAGAATCGCCTGCACCGCGGGCCGCACCAGGCGATTGGGCAGCGCCCCACCGGTGCAGCTGAATCCTGGGTCGGCGGACTTGACCAGCCGATGCAGCTGGACGCGCTCGCTCGGACTCAACCGGAGGGCGTCGGCCAATGCGGACAGCACCGCCGTCGACGGACGGCGGTCGCGGCCCTGTTCCAACCGGATCAGATATTCGACGCTGACTCCGGCGAGTGTCGCCAGTTCGGCGCGGCGCAGTCCCGGGGTGCGGCGGCGGGGCCCGGCCGGGAGCCCGACCTCGGCCGGGGTGACCGCCTCCCGCCGAGTACGCAGGAAAAGCCCCAGCTCGTTATCGCTCACAGATCGACGCTAACAGCGCGGGGCGCGCCGAGGGTATCCCTCTCACTACCACCCTCACAGCGGGCTCCCTGGCCGCGCGCCCGGACGGCAGAGTCGACGTCAGCGAACGACGCTTTCCGAAGGAGATCCGAAATGTCCAGCAGCACAATGCGGCTCGCAGTTGTCATCGCCAGCGTTCGGGAGGGCCGCTTCGGGCCGGTGGTCGGTGAGTGGTTCGCCGAGCAGGCCCGGCGGCACGACGGCTTCGAGGTCGATCTGATCGATCTCGCCGACGCGGATCTGCCCGTCGCGCTGCCGGCCGTCTCACCGCGGATCGAACCGAATCCGCAGCGTCCGGCCGGAATGCTCGATCTCACCGCGCGCTTGGGCGCCGCCGACGCGATGGTCGTCGTCACGCCGGATATCAACAACAGCTACCCGGCCTCGATCAAAACCGCGATCGACTGGCACTACACGCAGTGGGACCGCAAGGCGATCGGCTTCGTGGGCTACAGCGGGGCGAGCGGCGGGCTGAACGCCATCGCGCATCTGCGGCAGGTGTTCGCCGAGCTGAACGCGCACACGATCCGGGACTATGTGTCCTTCCCGCGGTACTACCAGCAGTTCGACGCCGAGGGACGATGGACCGCACCGGGCGAATCCGAAGCGGCGGCCGCGGGAATGCTCGACCAATTGCATTGGTGGGCGAGCGCTTTGGCTGCGGCGCGGGTCGCGGCGTGAACGACGGCCGACGCGGGCTCGAGGTCCGTGCAGGGTGAACTAATCGTGCAAACCTCGACGAAAGAACGCGAAAACCGCCCGATGCGGCCTGGTTTGCACGATTAGTTCAGCGACGACGAGCCGATGGAGGTCGCCCTACCGACGAATCAGTGCCGTGGTGGTCTCGGCGGCCGGCCGCACGCAGTCCGGCAGGCCCGCTCAGCGGAACGGAACACCGCACGACCGGTCCCGGCCACTAGCCTCGATTTCGAAGTCGGATTCGCGGTTTCATCCAGCCGAAACAGGAGGGTCGATGGGGACCATCGCCGTAACCGGGAGCGCGTCGGGGATCGGGGCGGCCGTCGCCGCCCACCTGGAGAAGGAAGGGCACCGGGTGATCGGTGTCGATCTGCGCGACACCGAAGTGACCGCCGACCTGGCCACGGCCGAGGGCCGGGCGCACGCGGTCGCCGAGGTCACCCGGATCAGCGAAGGCCGGCTGGACGGATTTCTGCCGTTCGCCGGGGTCGCGGCCGCGACGGGGCGTCCCGGTGGGCTGGTGGTGTCGGTGAACTATTTCGGCGCGATCGCGCTGCTGGAGGGGCTGCGGCCGCTGCTGCGCGAATCCGGCAACGCCTCGGTGGTACTGGTGTCGTCGAATTCCACGACGACACAACCGCTCTGGCCGGTGGAACTGGCCGACGCGTGCCTGGCCGGCGACGAGGAACGGGCCCGCGGCATCGCCGAATCGTTCGGCGACTTGGGCGCGATCCAGGCCTATCCGGCGACGAAAGCGGCCCTGGCCTGGTACGCCCGCACCAAATCGGCGGAATACATCGCCGACGGCATCCGCCTCAACGCCATCGCGCCCGGCATCATCGACACCCCGATGACCCAGGAGGGCAGCAAGGACGCGCTCACCGGCGAGGGGATGAAGCAGTTCCTCGCCATGACCCCGATCGGGCGGCCGGGACGCCCCGAGGAGATCGCCGACCTCGCGGCCTTCCTGCTGTCGGACAAGGCCGGCTTCTTCGTCGGCTCGGTGATCTTCTGCGACGGCGGTATCGATGCGGCCTTCCGCGGTAAGGATTGGCCCGCGGTCTGGAATCCGCAGCAGTAGATAGGCCGCCGCGAGGCCGAATGGCTCCGATCGGATGCGCCGATTACGGTTGCCCTGTGAGCGATCATGCCGGCGATCTCGAACTTGCCCTGCTGTTGGCCGATGCGGCCGATGCGATCACCCGTGATCGTTTCGGCGCCCTCGACCTGAAGGTGAACAGCAAACCGGATCTGACTCCCGTCTCGGACGCGGATCTGGCGGTGGAGCGGGCGCTGCGCGAAATCCTCGTCGAGCGACGCCCGCACGACGCCGTGCTGGGTGAGGAGTTCGGCGGCGAGGCCGAATTCGTCGGACGGCAGTGGGTGATCGATCCGATCGACGGCACCAAGAACTTCGTGCGCGGAGTTCCGGTGTGGGCCAGTCTGATCGCGCTGCTGCAGGACGGCGTTCCGGTCGTCGGCGTCGTCAGCGCGCCCGCGTTGAGCCGACGCTGGTGGGCCGCAACGGGTTCCGGCGCGTGGACCCGCTTCGAGACCGAGGAGCCGAAGCCGATCACGGTCTCCGCGGTCGGCGGATTGAATTCGGCCAGTCTCGCGATCTCCAGCCTGTCCGGTTGGCGGGACCTGGGCCTGCGGGATCAGCTGATCGAGCTGACCGATCAGGTGTGGCGCACCCGCGGCTACGGCGACTTCTTCGGCTACTGCCTGCTCGCCGAGGGCGCGGTGGATATCGCCAGCGAGCCGGAGGTCTCGCTGTGGGATCTGGCGCCCCTCGATGTGCTGGTGCGCGAGGCCGGCGGGCGCTTCACTGCCCTGGACGGAACCCCCGGACCACATCACGGTAGCGCGGTCGCCACCAATGGGTTGCTGCACGACTCGGTACTCGCCGCGCTGCGCCCCTGAGGACGCCGGCCGGCATCGTCTCGTCCTGCCGGCCGCCACCCGGCGAGCGCACCTCTAGAACAACTCCCGGAATCCAACACCCTTCCAACACCCCACGGAACCGAACGCCGCATCGCGCCGAAGACCGGCCGATGCGGCGTTCGCCGTTCGGCCGCGTTCGGCTCGTCCTCACCTGGGTACTCGGTGGCAGTCCTGGTCAATTGCCCTGCTTGTGCGGGGCGGTTGCCGAGGCGGCGATGGGATCGAGATCACGGCGATATGCGCAGCCTCTCGACTGCGTTCTTACTCTGGAGTAAGATAGACTTACTCGAAAGTAAGATCCTGGGACCGATCACCCGACACCCACACCCGAGAAGACTGGTGACTATGAGCACTCGAGACACCGCAACGGAGCGACGTCCGGATTCCGCCGTCGGCCTCAACCCGGTCAAGCGCGACTGGATGGGCGCGGCCATGCGGGTCATGACGACCATTACCGGTTCCGAACTGGCCGAGAAGTACAACCTGCGCAAGCCCATCGAACGGCTGACCTACGAGGGCACCAAGACCGGCTTCCGCACGCTCGGCGCCGCGACCCGCGCATTCGGCAAGGTATCCGGTGGTGGTAAGCCGAAGCGCTTGCCCGCCAACGAGTCCCGCAGCAAGGACTACTTCGACCTCACCCCGACCGACGAACAGCAGATGATCGTCGAGACGGTGCGCGAATTCGCCGCGGAGATCCTGCGCCCGGCGGCCTACGAGGCCGACGGCGCGGCCCAGGCGCCCAAGGATCTGCTCGAGCGCGCCGCCGAACTGGGCATCACGCTGATCAACGTGCCCGAGGAGCTCGAGGGTGCGGCCACCGAGCGTGGCGCCGTCACCAACTCGCTGGTCGCCGAGGCGCTGGCGCACGGCGATATGGGCCTGGCGCTGCCGATCCTGGCCCCGTCGGGTGTGGCCGTCGCGCTGTCGCAGTGGGGTTCGGACGCACAGCAGCAGACCTACCTGGGCGCCTTCACGGGTGAGAACGTGCCGCAGGCCTCGGTCGTGATCAGCGAGCCGCGCGCGCTGTTCGATCCGTTCGCGCTGCAGACCAAGGCCACCCGCTCCCCCAGCGGCTACCGGATCAACGGTGTCAAGAGCCTGGTTCCGGCCGCCGCCGACGCCGAGCTGTTCATCGTCGGCGCCGAAATCGACGGCCGCCCCGCGCTTTTCATCGTCGAATCGGATACGCCGGGTGTGGTGATCGAGGCCGATCCGAGCATGGGCCTGCGCGCCGCCGGCCTGGGCCGGCTGATCCTGGACAACGTCGCGGTTCCGGCCGAGGCCATCCTGGGTGACGGCGACGCCGCGCAGCGCGCCGAGGAGTACGCCGACGCCGTGCGGCTGGCCCGCCTGGGCTGGGCATCGCTCGCGGTCGGCACCAGCCAGGCCGTGCTGGACTACGTCAAGCCGTATGTGAAGGAGCGCGAGGCGTTCGGCGAGCCGATCGCGAACCGGCAGGCGGTGGCGTTCATGGTCGCCAATATCGCCATCGAACTCGACGGCCTGCGGCTCGTGACTCTGCGGGGTGCGTCACGCGCGGAGCAGGGACTGTCCTTCTCCCGAGAGGCGGCGCTGGCCCGCAAGTTCGCCACCGACAAGGGCATGCAGATCGGCCTGGACGGCGTGCAGCTGCTCGGCGGTCACGGCTACACCAAGGAACACCCGGTCGAGCGCTGGTACCGCGATCTGCGGGCGATCGGCGTCGCCGAAGGTGTGGTCCTGATCTGATCCGGGTCTCCTCGACCCCCTGAACCGTATTGATGGAGACATTCCGATGATCAATCTCGAACTCCCCAAGAAGCTGCGGGCCAGCGCCAACCAGGCCCACCAGGTCGCCGCCGAGATCTTCCGCCCCATCTCGCGCAAATACGACCTGGCCGAGCACGAGTACCCGGTGGAGCTCGACACCATGGCCGCCATGGTGGAGGGCCTGGCCGACTCCGGCACCCAGGACATCTCCGGTGCCACCGGCGGCCGCAAGGCCAAGTCGGGCGACGAGGCCGGCGACAGCCACGCCACCGAACTGCTCGGCAACAGCAACGGCGGCAATATGTCGGCACTGCTCAACGCGCTCGAAACCTGCTGGGGCGACGTCGGTTTGATGCTGTCGATCCCCTATCAGGGGCTCGGCAACGCGGCCATCGCCGCGGTCGCCACCGACGAACAGCTCGAGCGCTTCGGCAAGGTGTGGGCGGCGATGGCCATCACCGAACCGTCCTTCGGTTCGGACTCCGCAGCCGTGTCGACCACCGCGGTGCTCGACGGCGACGAGTGGGTTCTCAACGGCACCAAGATCTTCGTGACCGCCGGTTCCCGCGCCACCCACATCGTGGTGTGGGCCTCGGTCGACAAGTCCAAGGGCCGCGCGGCCATCAAGTCGTTCGTGGTGCCGCGAGATGCCAAGGGCCTCACCGTTGCTCGCCTCGAGCACAAGCTCGGCATCAAGGCCTCCGATACCGCCGAACTGCGTCTCGAGGACTGCCGCATTCCGGCCGACAACATCCTGGGCAGCCCGGAAGTCAACGTGGAGAAGGGTTTTGCCGGGGTCATGCAGACCTTCGACAACACCCGCCCGCTGGTGGCCGCCATGGCCATCGGCGTCGGCCGCGCCGCGCTCGAGGAACTGCGCACCATCCTCGAGGAGTCCGGCGTGGAGATCTCCTACGACATCCCCGCCAACAATCAGTCCGCCGCCGCCGCGGAATTCCTTCGCATGGAATCGGATTGGGAAGCCGCCTACCTGCTCGCCCTGCGCGCGGCGTGGATGGCCGACAACAAGAAGCCCAACTCCCTCGAAGCCTCCATGTCCAAGGCCAAGGCCGGCCGCATGGGCACCGACGTGACCTTGAAGGCCGTCGAACTCGCCGGTGCGGTGGGTTACTCCCAGCGCACCCTGCTGGAGAAGTGGAGCCGCGACTCGAAGATTCTCGACATCTTCGAAGGCACGCAGCAGATCCAGCAGCTGATCGTGGCACGGCGTGTGCTGGAGCTGAGCAGTGCGCAGCTGAAGTAGGTTCGGGACAACGAAAAACCGGTGTGGGTTCACGACCCACACCGGTTTTCTCGTCTGCGGGCAGGACGTTCCCGCTCTCGGGACGTATCCACGGTCGAGCGCGCACGTCTGTGGCTGCCGTCGAGCAGGCGTGCGCGGAACGACGGCCCACCGGTCTTTCGCGGGTGCGTCAGGTCTTGGTGGGTGGGGGGTTGGAGCCGTTCGCGGGGCCGGTGGTGGCGAGTCGCTGCCAGGGGTGCGAGCCGGGTGGGGAGACGCCGAACTGCCAGCGATCCCCAGGGCGATAGTTCGCCGGGACGGCGGTGGGCTCGGCGACGGGATTCGAGTCGGCACTCGAATTCGCCGCGTCGGCACCGGGATTCGCGGTCTCGCCGGAACCGGAGCTGTGCGCCGAGGTCGTGCCCGATCCGTGGCCGGAAGCCGAGGTAGTGCCGGAGCCGGACCCCGACGCGTCACCGGAGCCGGAACCCGAGGCATCGCCGGAACCGGAGGCCGAACCGTCACCCGAACCGGACCCCGAAGCATTGCCGGAACCGGAGGCCGAACCGTCACCCGAACCGGACCCCGAAGCATCGCCGGAACCGGAACCGGAACCGGAGCCGGATCCGTGACCGTGGCCCGAGCCCGATCCCGAACCGTGGCCTGAGCCAGAACCCGAACCGTCACCGGAGCCTGAACCCTCGCCGGAGCCGGACCCCGAACCCTCACCGGAACCAGAACCCGAACCGTCACCGGAACCAGAACCGTCACCGGAACCGGAGCCCTCACCCGAACCGGAACCAGAACCCTCCCCCGAACCGGACCCGGAACCCTCACCCGAACCGGACCCGGAACCCTCACCAGAGCCGGAACCAGAACCCTCGCCAGAGCCAGAACCCTCACCGGTGTCGGCGGCGGGTGCGGGGGCCGGCGCGGGTTGCGGCGCTTGCGCGACGGCGCTGTCGTCGTAGTAATACGGGTCCTGGCCGCTATCGTCCGGTCCCATGCCGGATCCCATGGACATCATGGTCATGGCGGCCATCGCGGCGCCCAGCAGGTTTCCCATACCGCCCATCGGATCGGCACTCATGCCGCCACCGCCGAAAACGCCGCTGCCGAGACCGGTCCCCGGGGACAGTTGGCTGGGATCTTGGGCGAGGCTGCCGGAACCATCGGAGGAAGAACCGTTGTCCGGGAGCGAACCGGGGGTGGTCGGCTCGGAACCCGGCGTGGTCGGATCCAGGGAGGTCGGGTCGTTCGACCACGCGCCGTCGTTCGGTGCCGACCCCGACGAGGACGGGCCCAGCTGTGTCGGCGTCAGAGCAGAGGGCGAAGTCGGCGTATACGAGTAACCGGAGGGCGCGGTCGGGCTCAGCAGAGTCGGCTCGGTAGCCGTACTCGGAACGGTCGGGGTGATCGGCGCCGGAGACCCCGAACCGGATCCGGATCCCGAACCGGAGCCGCTGCCTTCACCCGATCCGTCGCCCGACCCACCGTCGTCGCCCTGGTGCCCCCACGGCGACCAGTGGTTCGAGGCGAAATAGCCGACGGCACCGATGGCAGCGGCCCCCAGAAGAAGCTTCTTGCCCTTGCCCATCTTCTTCTTGTCGGGGTCGTCGTCATCGTCGTCGGACTTCTTCTTGTTCTTGTCGTCCTTGTCCTTGTCATCGGCGGCCTTGTCATCGGTGCCTTCGGACTTGTTCGCGCTTTCCGCGTCGCCGGAGTCCTTCTTGCCCGAGTCGTCCGCACCGTCCTTCGCCGAACCGTCGACATCGTCCTTGTGCCGTCCGGCCGCGTTGTAGCCGTTTTTGTCGTAGCCCTCCCGGTTGAACCCCGCCCGGTTGTATCCGTCTTTGTCGAAGCCGTTCGGGTCGTATCCGTTCTCGTCGTAGCCGTCTTTATGGGCACCGGAGCGGTCATACCCGTCTTTGTCGAAACCGCCTCGGTCGTACCCGTCCTTGTCGAAACCGCCCCGGTTGTACCCGTTCTTGTCGTACCCGTCCCGGCTGTACCCGCCACGGTCGAATCCGGCCCGGTCGTACCCGTTCGGGTCGTATCCGTTCTCGTCGTAGCCGTCCTTGTGGGCACCGGAGCGGTCATACCCGTCTTTGTCGTACCCGCCTCGGCTGTAGCCGTCTTTGTCGTACCCCGCTCGGTTGTACCCGTCCTTGTTGTACCCCTCCCGGCTGTACCCGTCCCGATCGAATCCGTCCTTGTCGTACCCGTCCTTGTCGTAGTCGCCCGGCTTGCCCGCCTCACCTTCGCCTTTGCCCGAGCCGCCCTTCCCGTCGCCGCCGCTGCCGTCGTCGCCCTTTCCCGAGGTGCCGCTGCCACCGGATTCTCCGTCGCCACCCGGACGAGCCGCGGGGTTTTCAGGTGGTCGTCCCAGTGGCGGCGGTGTCGTCCTCGGCGTGCCATCCGGGTCCCGTGGAAGGGGCGGCTCATCCGCATTCCGCGGCCCGGGTGGAGCCGGGGTGGACGGGCCCCCATCCGAATCTCCGCCGCGCCCCTCGCCGCCTTTTTCGGCCCCCGCCGACGGAGCTCCCTCGCCCCGGCCTGGCGAACCCTTGGCGGGGTCGCCTGGCACCGAGGCCCTTTCCGGTCCACCAGGGGTCTGCTCACCCGTCGGCGGCTGCGGTGCAACCGGCGGCTCCTCCAGGCTGATCTTGTATGCCTTCAGACGCGTGTCGACATTTTTGACGAAGTCGGCGAAGTCGCCGCCGCTCTGTCGGGTGACTCGCAGCGCGTCATTGATCGCGATGTGCACCCTGTTCTGAGGAACGCCCTCAGGAAAGTCGTATCCCGCCACCAAGCGAGCTACGTCGTCGGCGCTGGCGATCCCCGCCCGGCCGCTCCACACCTCTTGTAGCAGCGGCACACCACCATCGGCGCCCGCCTTGGCCCTCGGAGACGAACCGTCCGCCCCGCCATTCGGCTTGTTGCCCTCGGGCCCCGCAGGATCTCTTCTGCCGGCGCCGGCGTTCGGATCGTTCGGCTGATTGTCAGCGCCTCGCCTACCTGCCTGTGAGGAGCTCGCATCACTGCCTGCCTCACGGGGCGCAACAGCTCTCTCGGGGTGCAGGTTTCCCTCTCTGTCGTACCCGGCCCTATTGTATCCCCGCTCGTTGTACCCGTCCCTGCCGTATCCCTCCGCGTCATACCCGAGCCTGTTGAAACCGTGGTCGTCGTAGCCGTCCTCTTTGCAGCCCCACTTGTCGTAACCGTTCTCGTCGTACCCGTGCCGGTCGTATCCCTGCTCGTCGTACCCGCGGCTGTTGTATCCGTCCTCGCCGTACAGGCCCCTGTTCGCGCCGGGGCCGGACGTGTCCTCGGACGCCCTCGGCACGGCCCCGGCCTCCGCAGTTTCCCCCGCCCTCGCCTCACCAGGCGATGGAACCGCCTGGGACTCGCCCCCCTGATTCCCGGGCACCTCCTGCACGGGCGGGGTTCCACCCGACGACGAAGCCTCCGCAGGCTCTGCCGAGGGCGTAAACGGCGGGGGCTCAGGTGCTTTCGGAGACAAGGGGGTGCCGAGCCCATCACCCGAACCCACGTCCGGCTCCCCTGCCTTCGCGGGCCCCGTCGATGGCTCTCCCTCACCCGAGCTCCCCGTCCGCGAAGCCCCCTCGGACTCACCCCACGGCGACGGCTCAGGCTCACCCCACGGCGACGGCTCGGGCTCACCCCATGGCGATGGTTCGGACTCGCCCCACGGCGACCCTTCCCCCGTTCTGCCCGAGGCAGAACCTGCCACCGGTTCCCCCGGAGCCACGCCTCCTCGTGGCTCGATCGGAGGTTGCGCACCTTCCGGCCTGACCGATGCCGGACCTGCGCCCGTTTCGCCGCGCGGCGAGACAGCTGCGGGCGGTCCGGATTGCGGCTGTCCGCCAGTTCGAGGACCGGAAGCGGTGGCGCGACCGCCGTCGCCGGCGCCACTGCCCTGTGGTGCTGCCGGCTGCCCTCCCGGCGCCGGAGTCTCCGCCGCTGCACGCGGCGGGGTCGCCGGAGCCTGCTGGCTGCCCTCCGCCGACGGCCGCACTCCGTGACCGCCCGGATCGGGAAGGGATGCAGGCACACCAGCAGGATCCGCACTGCCCTCACCCAACGAAACCCGTAGCGGCGCGGCCCCTTCCCGCTGCGAAGGGGCAGGGCCCTGACTCGGATCGCCCGTTACGCCGCCGGCCACCTCCGGATCCCCCGCCGCGCTCTGCAGCTTCCCCCTGGGGCCTCCCGCGTTGAACGCATTGGGCCCTGACGGATTATGGGGGTCCGCTGCGGCCACCAGACCGAATTGATCGCCGCGACGGCCGGACGGCGAGGCGATGGCGGAGTCGAACGGGTGCAGCTCGCCTCGCGACGCCGGGGGAGGACTACTGGAGGGGCGGCCGGCCGCACCTCCACCACCGGTGCTCGGTGCGGACACCGACGGCGTTTCCGACAACCTCGGCGCCCGAGCCCCACCTGCCGCGCGGCCGGCCGGAATAACCGAACCGACGAATCCGCCACCGAATCCCGCGACCGCTGCGTCCAGAAGGGCGTCCCCCGAAATCTTCCCGCCGCTGATCAACGCGTTGGCTCCGACGCCCACCACGCTGCCCACCAGACCGCCACCGACACCGACTATCAGGGTGGGCACAACTCTGCCGGCGGTCGCACCGGCTCCGCCGGCGAATCGCTGAAACAATCGGCCCGCACGTGGCGCGGCGTATATACCGAATGCCGCACCGGCGAGACCTGTTACGCCGCCGAGCAGCGCTTGTTTGCCGACACTGCCGAAGTCGATTTCGTCCCGGCGGTGATCGATGTATTTCTGCGACATCTGCGCGGCGAGATCGACACCACCACCGAAGACCGCGCCTATCCCGGCGATTTTCATGAAGGGAGCAGACAGCCGGGCAACCCGCGCCATCGGGATGAGAGCCCGCTTGGCCGCGGATTCGGCCCCTATTCGTTCCACCCAGGCCAGCAGCCGGTTCCGGGCAGCCACTATTATAGCTTCGCTGCGAGCCCGGTCCGCTGCCGCTTTGAGCGGGCCGCCGACGAAGATGTCCGTCGCCACCATCGCCACCATCGCGACGAGGGTCCAGATTATTCTCCATTTCGTGTATTGATAATTTCCGCTGGCGGACGACGTGAACGCGGCCAGATTCTGCCCGTAATCATGCGTATTGCTGATATCCGCCAGCATCGGGCGATTCCGGAGATCACCTTTCTCGGATTCGGTCATGCCCGACAGGGCCAGACTTTCCATCGCGGCGAGGCGGTCCAAACGGGGCCCCAGGTTCTTCCAGCGTTCCATGCAATCGGATATGCACTCCGACGTCGCGTATCCGATATCTTCGTCGAACTTGGGAAAACTCTCGCCGGCGACCCCTTTGACCGCCCAGTCCGGAAGTTCGGGCGGTAACCGCAGGGTCACCGAATTCGTCCGTTCGCGTTGACAGCCACTCGCTGCCGGTCCGTCCACATGACGCGGCTACACCCGATCAGGGGGAAAGGTTTTCGCGCTGTGACGTTTCGCGGTAGTCACGAGCAGCCGGTGCAGGACGCGCGCCGGGGCGACGGCCTTTCCCACATCGAGCTGCACCTCGGCGAACGCGTCGGCCAGCGCCCTTCCCGGTTCGAATCTGCCGTGCGGGAAGCCGTATCCGCTCAACCGACCGCGCCACCGCCGGTAATCGGTGACGACGACGCCGAGCGGAGTGGCGAACCGGCTGTCGCCGCACTCCGCCAGGTACTCGGAAATCAATGTCCGTTGCGATATGGCGTGGGCGCGCAGACCACCTGTCACATCGAGGGCATGACCGAGTTCCCGGACGACGGTGGAATACAACGGTCTCCCGGCGGAACCACGAGAAATGCCGCCACGCTCGGTTTCCGCGGATATCTTCCGAGCGAGCGGGTCCGTGTTTCTGGCAGTCGCCACGTTCAGAATCAGGCGCTTCACCCTCGGGATGTCGTCGCCGTCGTCCGAGCCGCGAACCCAGTCGAGCCGCGTGACGGCGTCCCCACATTCGGCGATCGCGAATTCGGGGAGGTCGAGGTAGGGGTGGGCGGTGAGTACGTCGTCGAGGGCCTGTGCGATTTCGCGCAGCGTATCCAGTGCGATTCCGGGGGTGTCGAACCCGCTCACCTGTAGGCCGTGGCGTCTCATGAGCGCCTCGGCGAGTTCCCGCCCTTCGTCCGACGTCGCATGCCGTGCCTCGACCCGCTTGTCGTCGCGCCGAACACGTTTCGGAGTTCCCGGAGCGCCTTTCGCCGGGGCCTTCTGCGACCCGGGCGTACTCGGCCGCCCTCCGCGCGGCGATGGAGCCGAAACCTTGCGTGCCGGTTCGGACCTCGGGCCGACACTGTCCGAACGGCCCGACCACGGTGTGTTCGACCGTTGCGATTCCGGGGAACCCGGGGCGTCTACCTTCTGCGATGGTGCGGTCTCCGGAACCGCCCGCGACGACGGGCCTTTGGCGTCCGATGGGGGAAGCACCCCCGACGTCGGTGGCGCGTTACCCACCGACGGTGCCGGAGCGTCGGACAGGCCGGTCCCTGCACCGGACATCGCCGACGGAGAATCCGGCGTAGCGTCCGACGACGCCGCCGGCTGATTCTGCGCACCCTGGCCGGCTGCACCTGCCGACGAAAACGGCTCGGCCGCAGCACCTCCCGCCCGCTGGGCCGCGGATGGCACGGAGGCTCGGGAAACCGGAGCGGCGGAGTTCGGCGAACCGGCCACATCCGGGGTCGGGGACTCCGGCCGACCAGCCGTGAATCGTCCTGTGTCCATGGGTGTTTCGCGATCGTCGCCCGCACCCAGAATAGAGGTCCTGCCGTCCAGGTCCGCTTCCTCGAAACGACCCGCGAGGCCCGAAAGCAGCTTCCCTTCTTCGGCCAGCGCCCCGAGTGTGCGATTCATGTTGTCGAGCAGGGTCCGGGAGTCGGGCTCGAACGTCTTCGCGAAGGTGTGGCCGGGTTCGTCGTCGCCCCAGAATTTGCCGACCCTCGCGAAGTGGTCGCGAAGCTCGTTGTAGATCTGGCGAGCCTCGCTCGCTATCGACTCGTACTCCTGGACGACAGCGCGGAGCCGAGCCTCGTCGATCGACAGCTCCTGCCCCACTTCGACCACCTCGCTCCTGTTGCCGACGCCGACGATTCTCCGTCCCTTCTCCCCCGTTTCCCACATCTGGGAAAGCCGGCGGTGTGCTGCTTGGATGGAAAGCACACTGTCGACACAGGCCCGTTCGCACGGCGAACGGCGGAAACGGAGTGCAACCGCATGGGTGGGGCAAGCCGGCCGGAATCCGAGGGCGGGATCCGGTAGTGGATCCGCTGTCCGCCGCCGGCGACGATTTCCGCTACCTGGCCCGCACGGAAGTCAATCAGCTCCTCGACAATTACGAGGAGCAGATGGCGGGTCTGGCCGAGATTCGCCGGCGACTCGATTCCCTTCGGATCCAGGCACGTTCGACGGACGGCACGATCGAAGTGAGCGTCGACTCCGCCGGGATCGTCACGGAGATAAAACTGGAGCCGGCGGCCATGCGGAACAAACCGGAAGATCTCGCCCGGAAACTCACCGAAGTCATCCGTGAGGCCGCGACGCATGCCGAGAAACACACCGCCGAGGCCGTGGCACCGGTGGCCGACATCGTCGACCCTCTACCCGACCTGCCCGAACTGGTCCCCGGCGCTCCCAGCCTGCGTAATCCGATTCCGCCCGAGGACGACCCGGAGGATGCCGCGCCGACTCGGTGACCCGGCGGCAACGCCACCCACAATCGAGGCCAAGCTGTTGACCGGAAGTGTGTACCAAGTCACACTTGCGGCTGCTACCGTCCCCAGCACGCGGTCGGGTCGTGTGGAGGTGGTTGACGTGGGCGTCGGTATCGGGTCGGTGCTGCACGGGGTTGCGCGCAAGGCGGTCGGGGTGACCGAGGCGGTGCGGGCGTTGAATGTGCTGCGGGAGCGCGGGTTCATCGATCCGCGCAATCCGGGTGAGACGGTGTTGTCGGCGAAGGAGGGGCGCCGGCTCGGGCCGCAGGCGACGATGGTGCGGCATGCCGCGCGGATGTGGCCGCAGCGGACGGCGCTGGTCGACGAGCACGGCAGTATGACCTTCCGCGAACTCGACGACAATTCCACGCGGCTGGCGCGCGGGCTGCAGTCGCTCGGCGTCGAACCGGGAACGGTGATCGGCATTCTCGCGCGCGATCACCGCGGGCTGCTGCTGGCGATGGCGGCCGCCGGAAAGGCCGGTGCGCGGCTGGCGCTGATGAACACCGGCTTCGCGAAGCCGCAGTTCGCGCAGGTCTGCGAACGCGAGCACGTGAAGGTGGTGCTGCACGACAGCGAATTCGTCGGCCTGCTCGACGCGCTGCCGCCGGAGCTGCCGCGCGTGATCACCTGGGTCGACGACGGTGCCGAATTGCCCACGGGCGCGATAACGATCGAGGAACTGATCGCCGCCCACCCGCCGAACGAGCTGCCGTTGCCGGCCAAGCCGGGCGGCTTCGTGATCCTCACCAGCGGCACCACCGGCCTGCCGAAAGGCGCTCCCCGCGAGGCGGTTTCGCCGATCTCCTCGGCCCAGATCGCGGATCGGATCCCGTTCCCGCCGCAGGGCACCATGCTGATCGTCTCGCCGATCTTCCACAGCACCGGCCAGGCCACCTGGCTGGTCGCCACCGCCCTCGGTGCGACGACGGTGATGATGCGACGCTTCGACGCCGAGCGCACCCTGGCCCTGATCGCCGAACACGAGGTCGACCTGCTGGTAGCGGTGCCGACGATGCTGCATCGCATGGTCGAACTCGATCCCGCGGTGCGCGCGCGTTACGACCTGTCCTCGCTGAAATCCATCGTGCTGGCCGGATCGGCGCTGTCTCCGGAACTGTCGGTGCGTGCCGCCGAGGCGTTCGGCCCGGTGCTCTACAACCTCTACGGCTCCACCGAATGCGCGGTGGCGACGGTGGCCCAGCCGGCGGATCTGGCCATCGCCCCGGGCACCGCAGGACGCGCACCCATCACCTGCGAAGTGGTGTTGTTCGACGAGAACGACAAGCGCGTTAACGGCCCGAATGTCAAGGGGCGCATCTTCATTCGCTCCGGTGCGCCGTTCGGCGGGTATACCGACGGACGGCACAAGCAGATCATCGACGGCTATATGTCCTCTGGCGACGTCGGCCACTTCGACGAACACGGACTGCTGTTCGTCGACGGCCGCGACGACGACATGATCGTCTCCGGCGGCGAGAACGTCTTCCCGCAGGAGGTCGAGAACCTGCTGCTGGAGCGGGCGGACATCTTCGACGCGGCGGTGGTCGGCGTGGACGACGTGGAATTCGGCAAGCGCCTGCGCGCCTTCGTCGTGCCCGAGCCGGGCGCCACCCTGGATCCGGACGAGATCAAGGCGTACGTGAAGGGCACGCTCGCCCGCTACAAAGTGCCGCGTGACGTGGTGTTCCTCGACGATCTGCCGCGCAACGCCACCGGCAAGCTGTTGCGCCGGGCACTGGTGGAATACCAGATCACATAACCGGTCACTCGACCAGTTGTACGGTACCGTCGGTTACAGAGACGCGAACCACATCCCTGCGCCCCTGCTTGCTAGGGTTGGCAGGCACTGGATCTCGATGTTGCGGTCCCGCCTGCCTGGCGGAATCCGCGGAAGGTTGTACCTATGTCAGCTGTCCTTCCGTCAGCAAGCACTGCCCTCCGAAAGGCCGGAGATCTGGCTCTGGGGGTCAACGTCATGCGCAAACGCGGGTTGTTCAGCCCGCTGCGACCGGATCATGCGGTCCGCTCGGCGCTCAACGTCACCAAGTTCGGACCCTTCGCGGGCGTGATCATGCACGCGGCGAAGACCAATCCGAAGTCCGCGGCGCTGCTGGACGAGCGGGGCGAGCTGACCTTCGCCGAGGTCAACGAGCAGTCCAACCAGCTGGCGCGCGGCCTGGCGGCGCACGGCCTGCGCGAGGGCGATGTGGTGGCGCTGCTGGCGCGCGACCACCGCGGCATGGTGCTGAGCCTGGCCGCGACCGGCAAGCTGGGTGTGCGCGCGGTGTTGATGAACACCGGCTTCGCGAAGCCGCAGTTCGCCGACGTCGCCACGCGCGAGCAGGTGAAGCTGGTGCTGCACGACAGCGAGTTCTTCGACCTGATGAGCGCCATCCCCGACGAGATCCCCCGCATCCTGACCTGGGTGGACGAGGCCGACAACGTCGATCCCGCGATCCCGACCGTCGATTCGCTGCGCGAGGGACAGTCCCCCGATGCGGTAAGTGCGCCGGCGAAGCCGGGCGGCATGGTCATTCTGACCTCCGGCACCACCGGCACCCCGAAGGGCGCGCCGCGCGACAAGGTCAGCCCGTTCATCTCCGCGCAGTTCCTGGATCGAATTCCGTTGCCGCGCAACGGTTCCATGGTCGTCGCGGCGCCGGTCTTCCATGCCACCGGACTGTCGCAGTTCACCCTCGGGCTCTCGCTGGGCAACCGGATGATCTTCCAGCAGCGGCGTTTCGATCCGGAGCAGACGCTCGCCAACATCGACAAGTACAAGGCGGAGTCGCTGGTCGTGGTGCCCACGATGCTGCAGCGCATGCTGGACCTGCCGCCCGAGACGCTCGCCAAGTACGACATGTCCTCGCTGCGGATGATCTTCGCCGCCGGCTCGGCGATCCCGCCGGACGTCGTGACGCGCAGCCTGGACTACTTCGGTGACGTGCTCTACAACGTGTACGGCTCCACCGAATGCGCGCTGATCACCGTGGCGAGCCCGGAGGATCTGCGCAAGTCGCCGAGTACCGCGGGCCGTCCGCCGCTCGGCATCCGGCTGGCGCTGTTCGACGAGAACCGCAAGCGCATCACCGAGCCGAACGTCACCGGCACGATCTTCATCGAGAACGCGCACTCGTTCAAGGCCTACACCGACGGCCGCACCAAGGAAACCATCGACGGCATGATGTCCAGCGGCGACGTCGGGCACTTCGACGAGGACGGGCTGCTGTTCATCGACGGCCGCGACGACGACATGATCGTCTCCGGCGGCGAGAACGTCTTCCCGCAGGAGGTCGAGCACCTCATCGCCGACCGCGCCGACGTGCAGGAGGCCGCGGTCGTCGGCGTCGACGACAAGCAGTTCGGAAAGCGCCTGCGCGCCTTCGTCGTTCCCGGCCCCGATTCCCAGCGCGACGCCCAGGAGATCAAGGACTACGTCAAGGCGAACCTGGCGCGCTACAAGGTGCCGCGCGAGGTGATCTTCCTCGACGAGCTGCCCCGCAACGCCACCGGCAAGCTGCTGCGCAAACCGCTGACGGAAATGGACGTCACCGGCGACTGAGTCGTCCCCGCATCGGCCCGGGAGTGCGACTCCCGGGCCGATCGCGTGTCCGCGGAACTTCCACGCGGAATGAAGTCTTCGTATCTGTGAATTGGCTTCGAAACGGTCAGCTATCATTCAGCTCGTGTTTCCCCCGTCCGGCCGCGTATCGGCCCGCGCCCAAGTGTCGACGCGTTCGCGTCGAGCCGCGGTGGCGCGGTTGCGGGGTGCGTCGGCCGGATCCGTGTCGGGAGCCCTGTCGATCGCCGCGCACGGTTGGGCGGCGGGCGGGATGCCGGTACAGTCCAGCACCCTGATGCTGCTGGTGGCCGCCTCCACGGCGGTCGGCGCGCTCGTCGCAGGGCTGGCACCGCTGCGCACCACCGCCGTCGGACTGGTCACGGCTCTGTGGGGCGGACAGCTGATCGGCCATCTGGTGATGTCGGCCGATATGGCGCAGATGCACGATATGCCGCTGTGGACGCCCGCCATGCTGGGCTCCCACCTGGTCGGCGCGGTCTGCGCCGCCGTCGTCATTCTCGGCGCCGAGGCCGCCTACCGGATCGGTACCGCGGTCGCGCGTGTCCTGCCGGTCCCGGTGAGCCTCCCGGCGATCGACGAATCGATTCTTCCCCGCAGCGTTCACCGCGACCGGGTGATCCTGCGGATCTTCCCCACCGAAACCTTCCGGACCCGGGGACCACCGCTCTCTGTGTACTGCTGAGACATCTCAACGCCCACATTCGCGAATCATCCTCGCCGACAGTGCGTTTCGTAGTACCGCCACAGTCCCAGTGCGGCGGTACTACGAGGCCACCTCTCTGCCGGATTCGGTCGCACCGCACGGCACGCCGCCGCGCGGTGTCCTCGGCCGCACCGTCCGGCCGCGCATCGACTCCGCACCGCACTCCGCGTCGGTGACGATCGAGGCGATCCGAGCCACGGCGGCGCGATCTTCGCGCACAACGATGTGGGTGCCCTCGAAACAGGAGCACTACCAGTGAGCATCACCGATATTCCGGCCGCGGGCACCGAGCCGCCGCAGCCGGACAAGTCGCCGCCCGTCGCGGCGCAGCAGTCACCACCCGGTTCGGCCGACCAGTCGGCCACGGACGCGGCCGGACAGTCGCGACCGTCTCGGTCCGGCACCGGACGAGCGGTGCAGGCGCTGGCCATGCGGCTGCACTTCTACGCCGGCGTCTTCGTCGCGCCGTTCATCCTGATCGCGGCGGTGACCGGGGCACTGTACGCGGTCGCGCCCAGCATCGAGTCGATCGTGAATCGCGACCTGCTGCACGTCGATTCGACCGGTCCGGCGCGGCCGCTGTCGGAGCAGATCGCGGCCGGTGTGGCCGCCGAACCGACGCTGGCGCTGGTCGCGGTCGACCCGGCGCAACACGCGGGCGACACCACGCGCGTGATCTTCACCGATCCGAGCCTCGGAGAATCCGAGCGGCGCGCGGTCTTCGTCGACCCGGTGACCGCGACCTCCGTGGGCGACAGCGTCGTCTACGGCAGCACGGGTGCACTGCCCCTGCGCACCTGGATCGATGTGCTGCACCGGAACCTGCATCTCGGCGATGCGGGCCGGCTCTACAGCGAGATGGCCGCGTCGTGGATGTGGATCATCGCGCTCGCCGGTGTGGTGATGTGGTTGCGCCGCTCGCGCGGTTCCGCGCGGCGGCTGCTGTGGCCGGATCGGTCGAAGGCCGGTCGCCCGCGCAGCGTCACCTGGCATGCCGCGGTCGGGATGTGGATCGTGCTGCCGCTGCTGTTCCTCTCGGCGACCGGTATGACCTGGTCGCAGCATGCGGGGCAGCACATCACATCGCTGCGGCAGCAGTTGAACTGGACCACTCCGGTCGTCGACACGGCACTGCCGGGTGCACCGATGCCGGCGATGCCGGCCGGTGGTGAACATGCCGAACACACCGGCGGACACGGCATGTCGATGCCCGTTCCCGCCGACCGCGCCGCTCGGGTGGACAAGGTCCTCGCGGTGGCCCGCGGGCACGGTATCGACGGTCCGGTCGAGATCACGATCCCGGCGAAGGACACCACCGCCTTCGCCGTCAAGGAACGCCGCCTGCCCGGGGTCTACACCCAGGACGCGATCGCGGTGGACGGTAGGACCGGCGATGTCACCGACATCCTGCGGTACGGGGACTGGCCGCTGATGGCCAAACTCGCCAGCTGGGGCATTGCGCTGCATATGGGCATGTTGTTCGGCCTCGCCAATCAGCTGTTGCTGCTGGCCACGATGATCGCGCTGATCACCGTGATCGGACGCGGCTACCTGATGTGGTGGCGACGGCGTCCGACCCGCGAGAACAGCCCGTTCACCTTCGGCCGGGCCCCGGCACGCGGAGTACTGCGACGGGCGCCGCTGTGGATCAGCGTCCCGCTGGTCGCGGTCACCGTGGGAATCGGATGGTTCGCACCGGTGCTCGGCGTGAGTCTGCTCGCCTTCCTGATCGCCGATATCGTCCTCGGCCTGATCGCCGGACGACGCCGGGAAGTAGTCGCCTGAAGTCCTGAATCGCATTCGGTCACGACACCTGCCGACGTAATCCGGCTGCGCCGGAACATCTTTCCCACTCGCACGAGCGACGCCGAGTCGCCCGTGCGGTGAACCGCGCGCTCGGCCGGGCCGTGACAGCCGCCGACAGCGATCGGCCGGCATCACCGATTGCGCCGTCTTCCGGCGGACACACCGTTTTCGGTCGTCCGGGGCTGCGTCATGCCCGCATTCGGCGCCCTCGGCACACCTACAGCAAATTTCGTTTACCTGATACCGCAAAGGGATTCATCACCATGGGAATCAAGAACATCGCCGCCACCGCCGCCCTCGTCGCCGCCGCCCTGGGCCTGAGCACGGCCACCGCGGGCGCCGAGCCCGCCGACGCCGGTGCGGTCGGCTTCCAGACGACCACCACGCCGACCGGCACCGTCATCTCCACTGATGCCGGATCGCTGTCGGCCGACGACGGCGTATTCACCGTCAAGGCGGCCGACGGCACCGTGCTGGCCGGAACGCGGCTGTCCTTCCGGGTCGACGATTTCGTCTTCCCGATCGAGGCGCAGATCCACGACCGCACCGCGACCCTGACCCCGAAGTTCGACCTCGCGCACGCGGCGTACCAGCCGGTCGCGATGCCGTTCGAGGACAGCGCGCCGTGGAAGACCCCGTACGACCGGGAGCAGGCCGCGTGGAGCCGGATGACCAGCACCCTCAGCGCCGGCGCCTCGATCGGCACCCTGGTCGGCGGCATCGGGGGCGCCGGAATCGGCTGTGTCCTGGGCGGAATCGCGGGTGCGACCATCGCGGCGGCCACCATCGTCGGCATGTTCGGCCCGTTCGTTCCGGCCGCGGTGGTGGGCTGCCTCGGCGGCATCGTGGCCATCGGCGCGCTGGGCACCCTCGCGGGTCAGTTGCTGGTCACCGCCCCGGTCGCGGTCCTGGCCGCGGCGCAGTACTTCACCACGGTGAACTCCCCGTTCCCCGCGAAGTGAGGTAGGTGAGGCGACCCGGCGGAGGCGCCCAGCGCAATCCGCCGGGATCGGCGCCGGCACGGCCGTTCCGGGATATCGTGCACACGATCAGCACAGGTTGTCTCCGTTTTCCCTTCGCGAAGGAGTCACCGCGTTATGAACGAATCCTGGTTCCGCCGCGCCGCGCTCGCCGGTATCGCCACCGCGGCGGCCACCGTCCTCGCCGCCGCCCCGGCCTCCGCCCATGTCACCGTCTCCGGTCCCGACGCGGCCCGCGGCGGCTCGGCGGTGCTGACCTTCCGGGTGCCCAACGAATCGGCCACCGGTAGCGCCACCACACAACTGAGCGTGCAGCTTCCGGCCGTCACGGAAGCCGAAACCGAACCCGTGCCGGGCTGGAAGACGAAGGTCACCCGCGACGACAACCACCGGGTCGTCGCCGTCACGTGGATGGCGGATCCGGGCGGCGGCATCGGGGCCGGGCAATTCGAACAGTTCTCGGTGCTGGCCGACGGTCTGCCGGACGCCGACACCGTCACGCTGCCCGCCACCCAGACCTACGCCGACGGACGGGTCGTGAAATGGGATCAACCCGCCTCGGGTGACACCGAACCCGAATTCCCCGCGCCGACACTGGCATTGGCGCCGGCGCACGAGGGCGGGGCGCAGAACCACGGCGACGTCCACGTCGCCGCCGCGGCCGAGGAGCACGAGACCGACACCACGGCGCGATGGCTGGGCAGTATCGGCATCGTGCTCGGCGCCCTGGGCGTGCTCGCGGCCGCCACGATGTTCACGCGGAACCGGTCCCGGCACCAGCCGCCGCCCGGTCGGCACCCGGGAGCGTGATCGACGGAGACCGCCCGTACATTGACGACGACCGCAATGGCTGATCACGGGCGAGAGTGGGAGTGAGTGTGCCGGAGCAGACCGTCGGCATCATCGGCGCCGGCATCATCGGACTGGCGATCGGCCGGGAAATCACCCGCCGGCGGCCCGGCAGCCGAGTCGTCGTCGTGGACAAGGAGGATCGGGTCGCGGCCCACCAGACCGGTCACAACTCCGGAGTCGTCCATGCCGGAATCTATTACGAGCCCGGGTCGCTGAAGGCCACCCTGTGCGCCCGCGGACGGCAGCTGCTGCGCGACTACTGCGCCGAGAAGCGGCTGCCCTACGACGAGGTCGGCAAACTGGTCGTCGCGGTCACCCCGGACGACGTGACGCGGATGGACGCGCTGGCCGAGCGCGCGGGCAGCAATCGCGTACCGGGACTGCGGCGTATCGATGCCGATGAGCTCCGGGAGATCGAACCGCATGCGACGGGACTGGCCGCGCTGCATTCCCCGCATACCGCCATCACCGACTTTCCCCGGATCGCCGCCGCCTTCGCCGACGACATCACGGCCGCGGGCGGGCAGATCCGGTTGTCCGTTCCGGTCACCGCCGTCACGCGCGCCCCGGACGGCATCCATCTCGGTTCGGACGCCGCGGACCTCGTGGTGGATCGGCTCGTCGTATGCGCGGGCCTGCACAGCGACGCCGTGGCCGGGCTGGCCGGAGATGAGCCGGGGCCCAGAATCATTCCGTTCCGGGGCGAGTACATGCTGGTCCGGCCGGAGAAGAAGGATCTGGTACGGGGACTGATCTACCCGGTGCCCGATCCGCGGTACCCCTTTCTCGGCGTGCATTTCACCCGCCGGGTGAACGGGGAGGTGGAGGTGGGGCCGAACGCGGTGCTCGCCCTCGCCCGCGAGGGATACCGCCGGTCGGCGGTCTCCGCGCGAGACCTGCGCGAGCTCGCGGCCTGGCCCGGGTCCTGGCGGATGGCGCGCCGGCATTGGCGCACCGGAGTACGGGAA
The DNA here is from genome assembly GCF_000308375.1 of Nocardia aobensis NBRC 100429. Lineage (GTDB taxonomy): Bacteria > Actinomycetota > Actinomycetes > Mycobacteriales > Mycobacteriaceae > Nocardia > Nocardia aobensis. The sequence continues at coordinate 30,003 of NZ_BAFQ01000145.1, forward strand.
ATCTACGGCTCACTGTCGGCGCGCGCCTATATGCGGGCGGCACAACGGTATGTCCCGGATATCGGCGTGCGCGATGTGTTCCGGGCCGGTTCGGGTGTGCGGGCGCAGGCCGTCGACGCCGGCGGGGAGCTCGTCGACGATTTCCGCATCCACCGCCTCGGCCCGATCACCGCGGTCCGCAACGCGCCCTCCCCCGCTGCCACCTCGAGTATGGCCATCGCCGAGCATGTCGTCGACGTACTCGAGCAGGACGGCCGATAGCGCTGGGTCGCTAAGGTTCCGCCGGGCCGCCGGGCGTCTCGGTCTCGGACTGCTCCGGTTCGGATTCGGTGAGTTCGCGGACCGGGCGTAGCACCACCCACAGCAGGAAGGCCGCCGCCGCGACGAGCATCCCGATCCCGGCCCAGAGGTTGATATTCCACCCACCCGTGCGCACCCGCTGGGCGGCGGTGTCGTGGACGAGCGAGGTGACGACGAGAATCAGGCCGTAGCACCCGAGCAGGGCACCGACGATGGTGCGGATATCGAAAAGCATGGCGTCACTTCCTCATCCGACGAAGATGTTCAGCGCGATCACGATGACCAGGGCGATCCCGGCGAGCAGCACCGGTCGCTGATACCACGGCAGCGTCGCGGCATCGGGGTCGGTGAGCTGGGCCTTCGGCGTCTCCGAATACACCAGCCCGACCAGTTCGGCGTCGGGTTTGGGCGTGGTCCACATACTCACCGCGATACTGAGCACCATATCGACCACGAAGGCCACACCGGCGGCGACGAAACTCGCCCCCTGCCCGGACAGATGGAACACCTCGGCCTTGTTCAGGATGAATATCACCACCGCGCTGAGGGTTCCGCACACCAGGCCGACCCAACCGGCGGTCGGGGTCATCCGCTTCCAGAACATGCCGAGGATGAAGGTCGCGAACAGCGGCGCGTTGAAGAACGAGAACAGCGTCTGCAGGTAGTCCATCATGTTCGAGAAACTGCCCGCGATGAACGCGGTGCCGATCGCGACGGCCGTGGCGCCGATCGTGGCGAGGCGGCCGACGGTGAGGTAGTAGCCGTCGGGCTTGTCCTTGACCGCGTACTGCTGCCACAGGTCGTAGCTGAAGACGGTGTTGAACGCCGAGATGTTGGCCGCCATCCCGGCCATGAACGCCGCCAGCAGACCCGCCAGGCCGACGCCCAGAAGTCCGTTCGGCAGAACCTCTTTCATCAGGTAGAGCAGCGCCTGATTGTAGGTCGCGTCGCCCTGCCCGGTGTTCTTCAACTCGGCGATCTGCGGGATCAGCAGTGCGGCGACCATACCGGGGATGACGACGATGAACGGGATGAACATCTTGGGATAGGCGCCGATGATCGGGGTGCGCCGCGCGGCCGAGATCGAATGCGTCGCCAGCGCGCGCTGCACCTCGACGAAATTCGTTGTCCAGTAACCGAACGAGAGCACGAAGCCGAGACCGAGCACGATGCCCGTCACCGACAGGACGTTGTTCGAGAAACCGCTCAGCTCGTGGCCCGGCCAGGAATGCCACTGTTCGGAGCCGTCGGGCCGGGCGGTCACCTTGTCCTTCAAACCGCTCACACCGCCGATGCGATGCAGGCCGACCAGGGTGAGCGGCAGCAGCGCCGCGACGATGACGAAGAACTGCAGCACCTCGTTGTAGATCGCCGCCGACAGACCGCCGAGGGTGATGTAGGACAACACGATCAGCGCCGCGACGATCACCGACACCCAGAGCGGCCAGCCCAGCAGCACGTTGACGATCGAACCCAGCAGATAGAGGTTCACCCCGGCGATCAGCACCTGGGCGACCGCGAAACTGAGCGCGTTCACCAGATGCGCACCGGTGCCGAAGCGGCGCCGCATGAACTCCGGGACGCTGCGCACCTTGGAGCCGTAGTAGAACGGCATCATCACCACGCCGAGGAACAGCATGGCCGGCACCGCGCCGATCCAGAAGTAATGCATGGTCGGCATGCCGTATTCGGCGCCGTTGGCCGACATACCCATGATCTCGACCGCACCGAGGTTCGCGGAGATGAAGGCCAGGCCGGTGACCCAGGCGGGCAGCGACCGACCCGACAGGAAGAAATCGATACTCGAGGAGACCCGTGCGCGGGCCATCAGTCCGATACCGAGTACGAACACGAAATACACGGCGACCAAGGCGTAATCGACGGGCGCGGCATCGAGCCGGAGCTGATCCGCACCCAGCACCGCCGCCGCTGAGTCGAACCGGTGCGGTAGCTGAGCTAGAGGCTGCATACGGATCTCCTGTCGGAAAGACCAGCGGTCGACCGGGTCGCGATGTGCCCGGATCGTAGCGCGCCCCAGTGCATCTCCGGGGCCAGTCCGCGTCCCGCGCGGCGCGCGCCGGGTCGATCTGCCACTCTTCGAAGAAGGATTTTAGAGAAAGGCCGCCCGGCAAAATGCAACACTGGTGAGCCCGGGAAGGATCGAACACGATGCTCACAACTCATACTTCGCTCGACCCCCTCGGCCGCCGTGATCGCGATCGCGAAGGATCCGCGACGCTGACGATCGAGATCGGCACGGCGACGGGAAGGGGCGCTACCGAGGTGGCCGCCTTCGACGCGGCGCTGTGCGAACTCGGTGTGGGAGAAGCGAATCTGATCCGATTGTCGTCGGTGATCCCACCGCGGGCACAGCTGCGCCGCACCGCGCGGGTGCGCCAGCGGATCAGCTGGGGCGACCGTCTCTACTGCGTCTACGCCCTCGGGCACGCGCGGGCGCCGGGCGCCACGGCGGCCGCCGGGATCGGCTGGACCCTGTGCGCGGACGGTTCCGGCGCGGGCCTGTTCGTCGAACACGCCGCCGAAACGACCGAGCAGGTCGATGATCTCATCAACGCCAGCCTCGCCGATATGACCGCCGCGCGGCCGGGACGCTTCGGCCCGATCCACACCGCCACCGTCGCGGCGCGCGCCGACGGCCGCGACACATGTGCGCTGGTGCTGGCCGCGTACCGGGCCAGCGGCTGGGATCGCCCGTGAACGATGCGCTCGGCCCCGGAGCGTTATGGCCGGGCGTCGAGATCACCCTCGAGGCGGCGATCGCGGACGCCGAGATCGAACTCTTCCACGACCTCTACGAGCAGGCCTTCGGACCGCTGCGAGCGCAGGCGGTCGCCCGGCAGGTGCTGCACCGCAACGAGTTCCGCGCGGAGATGACCGATACCCGGGTCGACAAGATCGTGGCCCGCACGCCGGCCGGCGAACCGATCGGGCTCACCACCCTGACCCGGCATCTGGACACCGTGCCGTGGATCAGTCCGGAGTACTTTGCGACACGGTTTCCGCAACACGCCGAGCGCAATGCGATTTACTATGCAGGTTTCACCCTTGTTACCCCAACTGCGCGACACGGGGTGGCTTTTCATGCCATGATCAGTACAGTTGTCCAGATCCTGGCGGCAGATGGTGGGGTCGTCGGCTGGGACATCTGCTCGTACAACAATTCTCAATTCTCGTTCGCCGACGCACTGCGCAGTGCGATCGGTGAACAGGCGAACGTGGAAGTCGCGATCGAGGATTCACAAACCTACTACGCGGCTCGGTTCATCGACGACGACGCGGACGAGGGGGGCTGATGACATCCGGCACACAGCACCACCACACCACCCGCATCCGGCCGCTACGCACCTGGCCGCCGGAAAAGCTCTGGCGCACAGCACTATCGGCCGCCGTCGTCCTGATCGTCGTGGTCCTGGCGAGCGCCGAATCACCGGCGCTGTCGCTGACGGCGGTCCTGGGCGTCGTCGTGGCGACGCTGACCATGATCGGGACGGGAGTGCGCCGGCATCGGCCGCCCGCACCGGCGGCCTGGTATCTGCTCGCCCTCTCCGGCGTATTGTTCGCCGCCGGAACGCTGCTGCGCGATTTCACCGGCAGCGGATTCCCGCCCTACGACGATCTGGCGACGCTGGCCGGCTACGGCGGCGTCGGCGTCGCCGCCTTCCTCTGGCTGTGGCCGCGGCGCTCCAGCTGTCAACGCGATCTGGTGCTGGATTCGGGGTTGATCGCGCTCGGCGCCCTGCTCGCCTCGTGGACCTTTCTCATCTCCCCCGTCCTGCACAACACCCGGCACTGGGACGCCTCGGCGCTGATCATGCCGATCTATCCGGTGATCGACGCCCTCCTGCTGACGCTGGTCACCCACTCCGTGGTCACGTCGTCGCGTTCGGAGACCTCGTTGCGGCTGGTGCACGTCGGCCTGCTGGCGATCCTGGTGGCCGACCTCGGCTACAACCTGCAATCCGCCGGATCGGTGCATCTCGACGCACGCATGCTGTTGACGCCGCTGCTCGTCGCCTACGCGATGGTGGGGCTGGCGGCGCTGCATCCGACCATGGTCACCCTCGGCGGCGCCCGGCGGGTGCATCCGCACCGGTCCCGCCAGCGCGCCAGCGTGATCGCGGTGACGCTGGTGGTCGCCTCACTGGTGCCGACCGTCGGCGCGCGGGTCGGCACGGTGGACCGGGTGGTGGTGTCCGCCCTGCTCGCCACGCTGCTGGTGGGTGTGCTGGTGCGCAGCGAGCGGGCGATCGTGCGCAGTGCGCGCAGCGAACGCCGGGCCCAGTACCAGGCCGACCACGATATGCTCACCGGCCTGCTCAACCGGTCCGCGTTGCTGCGCGCACCGGCCCGCAATCGCGAACTGTGGACCGGCCGCCCGATCTGCCTGCTGTTCCTCGATCTGGACGGCTTCAAGACCATCAACGACAGCTACGGTCATGCGGTCGGCGACGAACTCATCGCCAATGCCGCCGCCCGCATCCGCCGTGTCATCCACCGGGACGACGTCGCGGCCCGCTACGGCGGCGACGAATTCGTGGTGCTGGCCGGCGCCAACCGCGCCGAGGCGGCCGTCCTCGCGGAGAAACTGCTGGCCGCCTTCGGCAAACCCTTCGAACTGTCGGTGACCGAGGTGACCATCGGCGCGAGCATCGGCATCGCCTGCAGCGGGCCGCGCAGCACCGACGCCACCATCTACGACCTACTGCGCGAAGCGGACTCGGCCATGTATCACGCCAAGGACTATTCGCTCGGCTGCGCGTTCCACGACGACCTGCGTCACCTGCCCCCAGCCGAGAGCCGACGGCGCGTGCGCCGGCACGAACCGGCGGTATGAGCGGCGGTCACACCGCGGGCAGCCGGTCGGAACCGCTGCCCGCGCCCTCGGGTGCGAGCGCGAAACGTTCGGCGAATTCCGACATCTGATCGTGCTGCTGTGCGGGTTCGGCCCCGGCGAATCCGACGACGAGGCGATGCACACCGTGTTCGCCGAGTTGTCCGGCACGGTCGGCGGAGATGTCGGCCGATCCCCAGCGCGTGTACTCGAGAGCCGCGGGATCGCGGCCCGCCTCGACGGCGGCGTCGCGGGCCAGCGCGAACTGCCGGTCGCGCTCTGCTTCGGTCAGCATGCCACCGGCGAAATAGCCGTTGCCGCGCTGCCCGGCACGCCGCGCGGCCGCCGCGCTGGAACCCCCGACGTGAATCGGAAGTTCGCTCCCGCCAAGCGGTTTGGGGTAGCTGCACAGATCGTCGAAAGCGAAGAACTCGCCCCGATGGCTGACCCCCTCCGCACCACCCGACCACAGCAGCCGCAGCACGTCGATCGCCTCGTCGGTACGGCGGCCGCGGGTGCGGTAGTCGACCCCGAGCGCCCGGGCCTCACCCGGCAGGCTGCCGAGGCCGACGGTGAGCAGCCGCATCCGCCCGCGAGACAGCACATCGATCGTCGCCAGCCGCTTGGCCAGCACGACCGGATGGCGGTAGGGCAGTAACAACACTCCCGTACCGAGCAGAATCCGCCGGGTGGCGGCCGCGACGAAGCTCAGGCAGTCGAGCGGATCGAAATACGGCAGGGTGGGCGGCAATTCGCCCGCGCCGTAGTCCGCCCCGGGATACAGCGCGATGTGATCCTGGACGTAGAGCCCTTCGAATCCACAGTTTTCGGCATGCCGGGCGAAGGCGACGAGCCGATCGGGATCGGTGCCGTTGAACGCCGTGCTGTAGCTGACCGCGAAACGCATCCGGAAAACCTCCGAGTTAGCAGGTGAACGCGCACTTCGGCAGCGGCCCGGTGACAGCGTCGATCCGGTCCGTCAGTTGCCGGCGTGCGGCGCCGAGTCGGGCGATCGCATCGTCGATCTCGGCCAATTTGCGACGCAGTGACTCGACCGATTCCGGGCATTCGTCACCCGACTCGTTGCCGCCGCGCAGACAGGTGACGAACGGCTGCGTATCGGCCAGATCGAATCCCAGCTCCAGCAGATCCCGGATCTTGCGCACGACGTCCACCTCGTGTTCGTCGTAGACGCGGTAGCCGTTCGCCGACCGCCGGGACCGGACCAGACCCTGCTGCTCGTAGTACCGCAGCATCCGGGTGCTCGTCCCCGCTCGCTCGGCCAGTTCTCCGATCAGCATGAATTCCCTCTCGCCACTGCGGCCGCAACGCTAAACGTTGTCATCGGTGTCAACGCAAGGCCGCGGGCGCGTATTCGCGCCTGCGCGGAGGGCGAGGTGGCGAGCGGCCCGGCTAGCCGGACAGTTCGTCGAGGAGGCGGCGGGCGTGTTCGAGTTCGGCCTGCAGTTGTTCGACCTTGGCGCGCTGCGAATCTCGAACGGCGTCCAGGACGGAATCCACGACCTCGGCGACCTCGGGGTGCAGCAGCTTCGCGGCCTGCGCCACCGACGCGCCCGGTACCGACAGCCCCTTGATGGTGCGCTTCTTGCCGTGCACCACATCGACGGTCCATTCACCGTCGGCGGTGCCGGCCAGGGTGACCGTCACCTCGGGCGCCTTGGATTTGCGGGCGGCCGCGGCGGGCTTCTCACGCGGAGTGCGGGCGGGCGTGGCGGCGGGTTTGGCGGCCGGTTTCGGGTCCGAAGCAGGTTGCGGCGCGGGCGTTTTCGACGCCGCGGCGGGCGCCGCTGCCGGAGCGGGCGGCGTGGTCACGGACGACGACATGCTCACAGCGGTGTCCTTCCTCGTTGCCGGCGGCGTGGCGCCGGTGGTCTCGGATGTGGTGGTGCGCTTGTCCTTGCGGGCGGGCTTGGCCAATGTCACCTCGGTCGGCGAGAACGACATGACATCCTTCGAGCCGGTCGGCCGGACCTGCAGGAAGTCTCCGTCGGCGGGGTCACCGAGTGCGATCACCTTGCCCGAACGCCCCTCGGATACTCCCACTGCGGCCGGAGTGAACCACACCATGGGTGGCCGGCCGTCGGCGAGCTCGGCCGCTATCTGTCGAATCTCGGTGTCGGACAACGGTTGCGGTTTGGTTCGTGGGGACGACATGGTGTACTCCGGGCGGGCTCGTAGACATCGGCGTGCCAAGAGCATGCCCCATCGCACCGACAAGTCCACATCGCGCGTGGCGCCCGGGCCCCGGCCGACACGTCGGCAACAGCTCAGCGAACCGGCCGGGTCAGGAACGGCGAACTCATCCGAGTGCACACGTGGCATCTCGAATCCTCGAGGTCCGCCCGTCGACACGGGAAGGAGTCCGCCGCAATGTTTCGGCGAACCATCGGGCCCGGCCCCTTCTCCGGCCCGCGGCGAGCGTCACCGTCCCGCCTCGGGCGACACCTTCGCCGCTGTGTCTCCGCGCCGGTCAGGGGCCGAAATCGGTGCGCGCTCTGGCTCCCGGCGACCACGAACCGGTAGCGTGCGCTGTTCATGAGGAGTTCGGTGGTCGTCGAGGTCTGCCGATGAGTTCGCGATATCTGCCCGGCCTGAGCGAAGAGCGCCGGGCGGTGATCGAATTCTGCGGGGAGTTGACCGAGGAGCAGTGGGCCGCGCCCAGTGCGGCCGCCGGATGGTCGGTGGCCGAGGTCGTCATCCACATGACGACCGGAGTGCGTGCCCTGCTCACCCCGAGTGCCGCCGCCATCGTCGCCACCCGCGATCTGGAGCGCCTCAACGAACAGCTGGTGGACGAAAAGCGTTCCCACACAACGCGTCACGTGCTCCCGGAGTTCGAGACCTGGTCGCGGCGGGGCGTGCGGGCGCTGACCCTGTTCACCGCGGCGGGGATACGGCGCATCCAGCTCCCGATCGGCGAACTGGGCTGGTATCGGCTGGATCTGATTCCGGCGATGCTCCTCTTCGACTGGCACACGCATCTGCGCCACGACATCGCACCCGCGCTCGACCTTCCGCCGCCGCCCACCGACGCGCTGCGCATGAACGCCATCCTGACCTGGCTCACCGTCTTACTGGAACGTTCCCACCGCGAGGCGCTGAGCTGGCTCGACGCCCCGGTGGCACTGACTTTCACCGGCC
>NZ_BAFQ01000144.1 GCF_000308375.1 Nocardia aobensis NBRC 100429
GGTTGCCGGTCAGGATCCCGACTCCGACCACCGTGTTGTAGAACCCGTAATGGGTGGCCACGAGCGCGCCGCCGGACAGCGAGACCACCGTATCCATTTCGAACGGGAACACCGCCGCGGTCCCGACAGCGAGGATCGCCGCCGAAATCAACAGCGCCGCAACGGCGGCCACCGTGCCGAAGGGCCGCGGGCCCGGTACCAGCAGCAGCGGCAGGAAGGCCGCGGCCAGCACCCCCATGCCGACCACGAGGCCGCGGCCGGTCCCCCACCGGCGTCGAAACCATGCGGTGATGCGCAGCTGCCCGGCCACCGCGACCACGCCCGACACCACGAACAACGCCGAGGTCAGCGCCTGCGCGTGGCCGGGACTGAGATGTTCGGCCTGCAACGGCAGTGCCAGATAGACCTGGAACGACAGCACATACGAACCGATCATCGCGACCGCGAAGGCCAGGAAACGGCGATTGGCCAGTACCGTCCGCCAATCCTGCAGCACCGTCGTGCGCACCGCGGGCTCGCTCGCCCGCCGCGGCGGCAGCGCGAACAGCTGCGCGAGGGTCAGCACGGCGAAGACCACGGCGGCGGCCGCGGCGGTCATCCGGAAGTCGGTCACCAGCAGCGCGAGCCCGGCCAGCGGCCCGACGAGGATGCCGGCCTGATAGAAGATGTTGAATACCGCGAATGCCTCCACGCGGCGGTCACCGGTCTCCGCGGCCAGATACGCGCGCACCGCCGGATTGAACAGCGCACCGGCGAAACCTGTTGCGGCCGAGGCGATCAGCAGCATCGGCAGCGAGGTGGCGAAGATCAGCAGCGCGAATCCCGCGGTGCGCAGCAGACAGCCCGCCACGATCAGCGGTTTGTAGCCGAGCCGGTCGGCGAGCGTGCCGCCGACGAGGAACATGCCCTGCTGGGAGAAGTTGCGCACGCCCAGCACCAGTCCGACCGCCCACGCCGCCAAGCCGATCGGGCCGGCGAGATATCCGGCCAGGTACGGCATGAGCATGTAGAAGCCCAGGTTGATGCCGAACTGGTTGACCATCAGCAACCGGGCCGCGGGGTCGAAGCTGCGGAATCGGGCGAGGACACTCATGCGGCGGGCTCCGGGTCGAGGGTACGGGGGTCGACGACGGTGGTGCAGCGCGTCCACGAGGTCACCACGCGCTCGGCGGGATGGCCGATCGTGTCGGGTTCGACGGGCGGATCGGCATCGAGCAGGCCGTGCTCGTCGCAGTAGGCGTCGTTGTAGACGGTGTCGGCGTAGCGGTGCGGCCCGTCGGGAAAGACGGCGGCGATTCGGGTGCCGGTGTCGTGCACGCGCGCGGCCCAGCCCGCCACCAGCGCCACCGCGCCGACACTCCAGCCGCCGCTGGCGTGGTGGGTGGCGGCCAGTGTCCGGCATGCCCACACCGCTTCCGCCGGTGCCACCCAATGGATTTCGTCGAAGGCGTCGTAGTCGACGTTGCGGGGGTGGATGCTCGAGCCCAGTCCGCGCATGAGACGCGGGCCGGCCGGTTGGCCGAAGATCGTCGAGGACACGGTGTCGACACCGATCAGCCGCAGCCGCGGATTGTTGCGGCGCAGCACCCGTGCCACGCCCGCGGAGTGTCCGCCGGTTCCGACCGCGCACACCAGGACGTCGACGCGGCCCAATTGCTGCACCATCTCCAGCGCCAGCGATTCGTAGCCGTCCACATTGTCGGGATTGCTGTACTGGTCGGGGCTCCAGGCATCCGGTTCGGTGGCCAGCAGTGCCGCGACCCGATCGCGGCGTGCCTGTTGCCAGCCGCCGGCCGGATGCGGTTCGGTGACCGTCTCCACCCGTGCGCCGTAGGCGCGCAGCAGTCGCACCACCATCGGTTCCATTCCGGGATCGGTGACCACTGTCACCGGGTGCGAGTACACCATCCCCGCCAGCGCGAGCCCCAATCCCAGAGTGCCGCTGGATGATTCGACGATGCGCGCTCCCGGGCGGAGATCTCCGCGGCGTTCGGCGCTGCGCACCATGTGCAGCGCGGGCCGGTCCTTCATGCCGCCCGGATTGGCGCCTTCGAGTTTGGCCCAGAAGCCGCGGCCGCGGCCGCTCAGCGGTTCGCCGATCCAGAGCACCGGCGTATTGCCGACCAGGCCGCGCGGACGGTGCGCCGGGATCGGCGCTGCCGGAATCGGCTGTGGGTGGTCGAGCACGATGTCGTCCATGACTGTCGCTTTCGGTATCTCCGCCCGATGTGGGCGGTGCGGATGCGGGCAGCGGACACCGGCCGCCGGCACGGGCAGGCGGCCTGTCGCTGACCGATCAGCGGCGGGCGATACCGAGATGCGTCAGAATGTCGCGTCCGGTGCGGGGCGGCGGACCCGGCGGCCCGCGCACGGCGGCCGCGCGACGGTGCCACCGGGCGGGGGTCACCGCGGCCACCCCATCCCACACGTGACCCGGCGGCCACAGCTTCACCGGATCCGCCGGGAGCACCGAATCCAGGACGACGTGCCTGTCGTGCGCACAGCAGTCGTCCCAGGCGGGCAGATGCGAACCGAGATGAGCCAGTGTGGATTTCGCGGCGGCCGACGATGCGGAAGCACCGGCCGTACCGGCATCGGCGACCACGCAATCGGTATGCAGGGCAACGAGAGTGAGCAAGGCGACGAAGATCATGGCCACGACACCGCGCCGCGACCGACGGACGGAGCTCACCGCATCCGCACCCGCCGCTCGACCGGCCACAGCGGCGCACAGATCCGAAGCCGGAGTCCGCGCCGGGTCGCACACCGATCCACCAACCCAGCCTCCTCACCACGATCGCCACTGTCGCACAACACCTTCGCACGGTGCCGAACATCGAGCCGACGTCACCCCACCGCTGGGGAACGCGACCACAGGCTCGATAACATCTACTATTTACGTACGCAACTAGTAGATCATAACCGCCGAAAAGGCGGATGCCGCCAGCTGGGCGACACCACGCAATATACCCCTAGGGGGTAGAAACGCCAACTACCGGGACGCGGCGGTCCTCACTTCTTCTCGTCGCGCGACTTCTCCGAAAGTCTGGAACCGAGCGTTTTCAATCCGGCCCGGATCCGGGCCTTCGCGGTGGGCAGCGGGATCCCCAGATCCTGCGCCACCTCCGGATAGGTGCGACCCCCGTAGAAGGCGAGCAGAATCGCCTCCCGCTGCCGATGCCCCAGCCGGTGCACCTCCCCCGCGACCGACCGCTCGTCCAGCCGCTGCGTCACCTCGTCGAACACCACATCACATTCGGGCTGATACTGACCGCGCCCGAACGCGCGCTCCCGATCCGCCAGCGATTGCTCCGAGCGCACGCGGTCGACCGCACGCCGGTGCGCGAACATCATCAGCCACGCCATCGGGCTGGCCCGCCCGGCGTCGTAGTCACCGGCCGCGGACCATGCCTGCAGATAGACCTCCTGGCTCACTTCCTGAGCCAGACCGGGACTGCGCAGAATCGCGGTCAACCGGGCCATCAGGCGGGCGTTGGTGCTGCGATAGAAGGCCGCGAAGGATTCGGCGTCCCCCGCCGCGGACTTGTGCAGCAAGGTAGCCAGTTCCGCTGCCGTGATGGTGGTCGAACTGCTCTGACGGTAACGCTGATCGATGTCCATCGCACACCGTTTCGTTTCGCGGGATAGTCGTTACCTACGCGGAGAATCGGCTACGTTGCCGAACCGCCTGGTCAATCCTTGTGCCGCCGAGCGCCGATGCTGGCGGCCGAACGCGTGATACCCGATCCGGACAGCTGGAACCGACCGATCGCTGCCGTCACAATCAACGACATATGTAGCATCGAAGGCCGAGTGCCAGATGTTAACCACAAAAATGGAACAATCTCGAGAACGTCGGAATTCCGCGATCGGCGCCGTTGCGAACAGCCGATATCCGATAGCCGCCGCCTCCGTATCCGGTGATAGCTGCCGGCTCACTCTTCGACATCCCACGAGGCGGAAATCCGAGCCCGGACATTGTCACACACGCCCGCCGAAACGCCACGCCGCCCTGCTCCCGACAGCCGCGTAGGCCGGATCCGTGATCCGGCCTACGCGCTCGAGTCCGTGTGTCGCGATTCGGGTCAGCGACCGCCGTGACTGTGCTGACCACCGGCCTGCTTGGCCGCGGTCGGCTGCGCCTGGGCGCCCTTGCGCCCCGCTTCGTGCGGATCGGCGGCGTTGCGCCGGCCGAAACTACCCGTGCTGGCCTGGCCGCCGCGGCGAGCCTGTTCCTCGGTGTCACTGCGGTTGCCGAACTGTCCGGGATTGTTCTGGTCGGCCATTGCGGACCTCCTTCGCAGTAGGGACTTTTCTCGACCGCGACCGGCGTACTTCCCGGTCACATCAGAGGCACTACCCGGGCCTCCCGGGTCTATGCACCGGTCTCGCGAACGATTGCGTACGTCCTGGTCGGACCCGGAAATATCTTGCGGCACCGGTCGATTCGGACATCGCGGCCCCAATCGCGCCACGCGTTCACGCGGCCGCCGGATCGAGAACCACCTTCACCATGCCGTCGGCCTTGCGCTGGAAGTCGTGATACACCCGCGGCGCCTCCGACAGCGGAAGCCGATGAGTGGCAAAGGTTTCCACACCGAGCGGATCACCGTCCTGCAACAGCGGAAGAATGTCGCCGACCCACCGCTTGACGTTGGCCTGACCCATCCGCAGCTGAATCTGCTTGTCGAACAGGATGCGCATCGGCAACGGGTCGGCCATGCCGCCGTAGACCCCGGACAGCGATATGGTGCCGCCGCGGCGCACGATGTCGATCGCACTGTTCAATGCCGCCAGCCGGTCCACACCGACGGTGTCCATCAGCTTCTGCGACACCATCGACGGCAGATAGCCGGCCGAACGCTGCGCCAACTCCGCGACGGGCGATCCATGGGCCTCCATACCGACCGCGTCGATCACGCTGTCGGAGCCCGTCCGTCGGTGCGGTCGCGGATCACATCGCCGATCGAGGCGCCGATCTGTTCCAGGTCGACCACCTCGATACCGCGATCTGCTACCCGGCGCAGTCGTTCCGGCACCCGATCGACACCGATCACCCGATATCCCCGATGGGCCGCGATCCGGCACGCCATATCCCCGATCGGGCCCAGTCCCAGCACCACCACCGAGCCCCCGTCGGGCACACCGGCGTATTCCACCGCCTGCCACGCCGTCGGCAGGACGTCCGACAGATACAGGAAGCGGCTGTCGTCGGGACCGGCCGGAATCGGGATGTGGGTGAAATCGGCATGCGGAACCCGCAGGTACTGCGCCTGGGCGCCGGGCACCTGTCCGTAGAGCTTGGAATAGCCGAACAAGGCTGCGCCGCTGCCGTATTCGCGTACCTGCGTGGTCTCGCACTGCGTCGGCAAGCCGGTATCGCACATGACGCAGTGCCCGCACGCGATCTGGAACGGCACCACCACCCGATCGCCCACCGCCAGGGACCGCACTTCCGAGCCGACGTCGACCACCACCCCGATCGGTTCGTGGCCGAGCACGTCACCGGCGCTCATGTACGGGCCGAGCACCTCGTAGAGGTGCAGATCCGACCCGCACACCCCCGAGGAGGTCACGGCGATGATCGCATCGGTCGGTTCCTCGATCCGCGGGTCGGGCACCTCGTCCACCGAAACCTTGCGGCGGCCCTGCCACGTCACTGCTTTCATCGTGTCACCTCGATCTGCATCTGTGCTGGATACGGCCACCGTCGGCCTACCCGCCACCCGGGCGACCAAACGAATCGCGCGCGCCGCCGGCGGTTTGCCGCAGGCGATTGCGGGCACGCGAAGCACATGGCTGGAAACGAATCCGACGAAGATCTGCTCACCCCGACCGAGGGACTGGATTCCGACAATGTGGGCAACGACGACGGCGACGAGATCGTGGAACCGCCCGACGACTGGTCGGGCGTCGACAGCTACGGCATGACGGCCGGCGAACAGCGCACGGAACGCCCACTGTCCCAACGTTTGGCCGAAGAGGAGCCGGATGTGGGGACCAGGCCTTCCGCCGAGCCGACGCTGCCCGAATCCGGGGCGACCGAGGGCCTGGATTCGATCCGCACCGGATCACCCGGGGGCCCCAGTGACACCGAAGCCGTCGAGGAGATCGTGCGGCGCGAATCCGGTACCGACGACGACTCCTACTTCCCGCTCCCCGACGAGTAGCGGCTCAACCGGGGGTAGCGGCGATCGCGGGCCCGGCCGCGTCGTAGGTGGCGCGGCCGACCGCACTCACGACCGTCGAATGGATGGGAAGTTGCCGGGTCTGCCCATCCAGCGCGGCGATCCGCATGATCGTTCGCGACTGGGTGACCAGGCACAGATGCACACCGGCGGACCGGTAGCGCTCCGCCTCGCGGGCCAGCGTCAAGAGCGCACGCCAGGACAGGAAGCTGAGGCAGTTGGTGTCGATGACCACGATGCGCATCCCGCTTTCGGCAGCGGAGCGGATGCGCTCGCTCCATCCGGGCATCGTGTAGCTGTCGGCCTCTCCGCGGAACGACAGCACCAACGCCGGGCCGCGAGTGCGTACGACTGCGGACAGACGCGCCTCGGCGACGTTAGGGGTGCCGGGTTCCTCGGCGGGGGGTACGGGACGTAATTCGGCGCTCGAGCTCATTGAGGTCTCCAAACCGGAGCCGAGGGCAACGGGCGCGAGCCCGCTGCGGGCGTCCTACCGCATGAAGATCGACCCGCCCTACCTTCATAACAGAGACGAAGCGGTCTGTACAGCCGAAACGGCGTAAGCCCAGCTCCAGCGCGTGCGCTCCGGCCACCGCCGGAACGGGACGAGGCCCGGACCAGGCGCGTGTGCTGCACCGGTCCGGGCCTCGCGACGAGGTGGATCCGCGGACGAGATCAGTGGTCGAAGGCGTCCTTGACCTTCTCGCCCGCGTCCTTCAGGTTCGACTTGGTCTGGTCGGCCTTGCCCTCGTTCTTCTTGTCCGGATCGCCCGTGGCCGCGCCGAGCTTCTCCTTCGCCTGACCGGCGGCGTCCTCGAGCTTGTTCTTGGCCTTATCGATGGCACTCATACCGTGCTCCTTCCGAATTGCCGGACCACCCGCACGATGCGGGTCGCAACCAAGCGATATCCCCGCAGATCCGGGTCAAACCTGCGGCGGACCGTGGCGAAGATCCACTCCGAACGCCGTTTGCCGGGGCGTCGAACGGTTATTCTCCGAGCGTGCCTCTGCCGGTCGTGGTGGGAGTGAAGATGCTGCGTACTACCTTCGCGGTGCTGCGGGCCGCACGGATCGCGCCTTGGACGCGTTCGCCGTTGATGCGCCCTGCCGACCGTGTCGAACAGGCGCTGCGGCTCGCACTGGTAGTGAGCGCGCTCGCCGCGATCCTGCTGGCCGTCGCCGCCGGCACCGCGCAGTACCGGGCCGAACTCGCCGCCATCCACGCCGACAACGCCACGAAAACGGCTGTGACAGCAGAGGTCACGAGCGATCCGATCCGGATGCCGGCGCCCAACGCCATGTTCGCCGACCAACTCCAGGCCGAGGCGCAGTGGAGCCGGGACGGACATCCCGGCCGGGCGATGGTCGACGTCGACGGCACCACCCATCGCGGCGACCGAATCACGTTGTGGCTCACCGGCCACGGCGATCCCACCACGCCACCGATCGCCGACGACGCCGCCGTCGCCAAGGGCATCGCCACCGGCACCGCCGCCCTGCTCGCCTGCTGGGCCCTGGCCTACGGGCTGGCCCGATGCGCCGGCTACGCGCTGGACCGGCGCCGGGCCGGCGAATGGGAACGCGAATGGCGGCGGATCAGCCCGCAGGTGGGCCACGGCCACTCCTGAGCGCCGACTCGGGCCGTCGCCTGCCGTGGCCTCAATCCGGCAGGCGGCGCATCTCGATCAGCGTCAGTCCCAAGGCGTCGATGCGGGCCAGCACGCTGCGCATCGCGGTGTAGTCCTCGAGCGGGCCGAACAGCGAGGTGGTGCCGGGCGCGGCCACGTCACTGCGGGTCAGTTCCGGGAATTCGGCGCAGATGTCGCCGGACAACTCGCCGGCGACGGAGAATTCGTAGCGCACCGCACCGCCTCTCGATCGCCGGCGCCGTATTGCTCAGGCCAGGGCTCGGCTCTTCAGCTGCTCGAATTCCTGTGCGGTGATCGTGCCCTCGTCGAGTAGTCGTTTGGCGTCGGCGATCTGGGTGGCCGAATTGGTTCCGGCTACTTCCTTGATGTAGGCGTCCTGCGCCTGCTCGGCCTGTTTCGCCGCCCGCGCGGACCGCTCGGCCATGCCGCCACCGCGCACGATCAAATACACCAGCGAGGTCAGCAGCGGCAGCACGAACATGAACACCACCCACACCGCTTTCACCCAGCCCGACGTGCCGCGATCCCGGAACAGATCGGTGAAGATCCAGAACAGCAGGATCAGATACGCGGCGAACGCGAAACTCATGATGATCAGCCAGAACACATCCCACACGGGCATGACGTCTCCTCGATGACAGCGTCCGGCTTCCTCCGAACGGCTTCCCGCCACCGCATGCTCCCTGCCGGACAGCAGCGACCGCGGTACGCGACAAGTTCACGCCCCGGCCCCGGGTCGCGCTTCACCCGTTGCGGGTGAGCTTGTGCGCGGCCCTCTCCCCAGACCTACCTCGGCGACGCTATCTGCGCCGCCCGCTGAGGTAGTCGGAGACCACCGCCGCGCCCAGGCCGTCGAGATCCGGGGCGATCACCCGGCCGCCGCTGCGGCGGGCCATCAGGTCGACGAAGGCTGCGAGCCTGGGGTTTTCGCCGAGGATGAATACCGAGACCGAGGCGCCGAGTTTCGCGAGTGCGTCGACCTGTGCCATGGTGACCGCGAGGGTGCGGGGGTCGGGTGGCCAGTTGAAGTACGAGCTGCCGTCGGGCTCCAGGTGCGCGGTGGGTTCGCCGTCGGTGACCACCAGCACCACCGGGACCGCGTCGGGATGGCGGCGCAGGTGGCGGGCGGCGAGCAACAGGGCGTGGTGCAGGTTGGTGCCCTGTTCCCAGACCGCTTCCAGGCCGGTCAGCTCCGCGATGTCGACGGTGGTGGCGTGACGGCCGAACGTCACGACTTCCAGTGCGTCGGAACGGAATCGAGTACTGATCAGCTGGTGCAGGGCCAGCGCCGTCCGCTTCATCGGCAGCCAGCGTCCGTCCTGCACCATCGACCACGACGTGTCGACACACAGAGCCACCGCCGCGCGGGACCGCTGATCGGTTTCGGTGATCTCGACATCGGAGACCGACAGCGACACCCGGCGGCTGCCGGTCGACGCCGACCGCAGAACCGCGTTGCGCACGGTTTTCGACACATCCCACGGCTCGGTGTCGCCGAAGCGCCACGGCCGCGTCGCGCCCGTCGGTTCGCCGGCCGCTCCGGCGGTCACCGTCTCACGCTGGCCGCGCTGAGCGCGCAACCGTCCGACCACATCACGCAGCGCGACCTCGCCGAGGCGACGTAACGCCTTGGGCGTCAAGCGAAGCGACCCGTCGGGTGCGCGTTCGAACAGCCCCTGGCGGCGCAGTTCCCGTTCCAGTTCCGCCAGGCGGGCGGCATCGACGGCGGCGTCGGCGCCGAGCTGGCGGGTGAGGGCGTCGAGGTCGATATCCTCGAGCCGGGCGCCGGGATAGGACTGGCCGAGTTGTTCGGCCAGTGCGTCCATTTCGGCCAGATCCTGCATCGCCTGTGCGCCCTCGCCGAGGCCGAGCGGGTCCTGGCCGCGGAACCGCTGCCCCGAATCCCAATCCTCGCCGGGGCGCAGTGCGCGCAACGCGGCATCGAGTGCCGAAACCTGTTCGGCGATACGCGGATCGCCGAAGGCCTGGCCGATCAGTTCGCTCAACTCCGCCTGCTGCTGCGGCGAGAGCGAATTCATCATCCGCTGCGCGGCGGCCGCGCGCGCGGCCAGCGCATCGATCAATTCCTCGGTGTTGCGGGGGTTTTCGGGAAAGAACTCGCCGTGTTCGGCCATGAACTCGGCGAACTGCTGCTCGGTGTTCTCACCGCGCGCGTGCGCGGCCAGCAGCTGATTCAGATCCGACATCATCTGCCGCACCCGCTCGACATCCTCGGGCGTGGCGTTCTCGAGTGCTTGCTTCATGCCCTGGAAGCGGGAGTCGAGCAGTTCGCGGCCGAGCAGTTCCCGTATCCGCTCGTAGTTGGCGCGGCCCGTCTCCGAGCGCCACTGATAGTCGGCGAGTTCGGTCACCGCGGCCGCGGTGCTCGACGGCAGCGCGTCGAGTTCGGCCTCGGCGAAGCGGGCATCGTCGGAGGGGTCGGGGAACAGTGCGGTCCGTTCGGCCTCCAACGCCTGGTCGAGCAGTTCGCGCACCTGTTGCAGGGTGCCGTCGAGGCGGTGCTGCCGGGTGAGCTCGGCGCGACGCTGCCACAACCGCCGGGTCAACTCGTCCAGGCCGGGCGTGCGTCCGGTGCCGCGGCGCAGCAGCTCCTCCAAGGCGGTGCGCGGGGAGCTGCCGTCCATCACGTCGCGGCCGATGAGGTCCAGCGCTTCCCGCAGATCGACCGGCGGCGCCAGGGGGTCGGGACCGTCGTGATAGGGCCCGTAGGAATAGCGGTCGGGAGTAGTCATGAGCCGTAGGTCGCCGTGCCGTCGTCGGAGTCCTTGGCCAGCTGGCGGCTCAAATACAATGACTCCAAAGCGAATTCGACGGTGGCTGCGATCCGCGCCGGCGAATCGGTGGACTCGGCGCCGAGCCGCTCGGCCACCCGCGCCAGCACCGGCAGCTCGGGCAACGCCGAGAGCACCTCCTGGCCCGGCACCCGTTCACCGGTGGTGACCGGATGCCCCGCACTCACCGCCTCGGCCAGCGGCCGCAGATCCACCCCGGCCAGGCGCCGGCGGGCGGTCTCGGCGAAGGCGCGGCGCAGCAGATGGGTGAGATGCTCGGTCTCGCGGCCCTCCTCACCGGATTCGAATTCCACCTTGCCGCGCAGCACCGCGGGCACCGATTCCAGATCCACCGGGCGGGCGACGGCGGGATGCTCACCGGTCAGCGCGGTCCGGCGCAGTGCGGCCGCGGCCACGGTCTCGGCCGCCGCCACCGCGAAGCGCGCCGAGACACCGGAGCGCTGATCGACGGCAGGCGATTCCCGCAGCTGGCGCACGAAGCGCGCCAGCACCTCGAGCAGGGGGTCGCCGACCTCGGCGACCAGATCGGCCTCCTGGCGCACCAGCGCGGTCTCGGCCTCCACGTCGAGCGGATAGTGGGTGCGGATCTCGGCGCCGAACCGGTCCTTGAGCGGAGTGATGATGCGGCCGCGGTTGGTGTAGTCCTCCGGGTTGGCGGTGGCGACCAGCAGCACATCCAGCGGCAGCCGCAGCGTATAGCCGCGCACCTGGATATCGCGTTCCTCCATGACGTTCAGCAGCGCGACCTGGATCCGTTCGGCGAGGTCGGGCAGTTCGTTGATGGCGACGATGCCGCGATGAGCGCGCGGGACCAGCCCGAAGTGGATGGTCTCCGGATCGCCCAGGCTGCGGCCCTCGGCCACCTTCACCGGGTCGACGTCGCCGATCAGGTCGCCGACAGAGGTGTCGGGGGTGGCGAGTTTCTCGGCGTAGCGTTCGCTGCGGTGACGCCACGCCACCGGCAGGTCGTCGCCCAGTTCGGCCGCGAGCCGCCGGCCCGCCGGGCTGATCGGCGCCAGCGGATGTTCGCCGAGTTCGGCGCCGTCGATCACCGGCGTCCATTCGTCGAGCAATCCGACCAGGGTGCGCAGCAACCGGGTCTTGCCCTGGCCGCGCTCGCCGAGCAGCACCACATCGTGGCCGGCCAGCAGCGCCCGCTCCAGTTGCGGGACGACGGTGCGGTCGAAGCCGACGATGCCGGGCCACGGATCGGTGCCGGATCGTAATGCGGCGAGGAGATTCTCGCGGATTTCGGATTTCACTCCGCGCGGCTGATAACCGGCGGCGCGCAGTTCGCCCGCGGTGGCGGGCAGATGCTGAGGAACACTCACCCCAGCGACGCTACGACGATCTTGCGGCGCCGACAACGATTGTGTCGGCTCACTTCGCGTCGGCGGGCGGGGCGGACAGGTGACTCAAGGCGCCGACAACGGTGGGGTGAATGGCCAACTCGGCGGTCAGCGGATCCACCGCCGCCATCCGCGCGATTGTCGGCGTGCGGCTGACCAGGCATATCGCGACACCGTCTCCACGCTGCTCGGCGGCTTCCTCGGCCACTACCACCAGTGCGCGCCAGCCCAGGAAGCCGAGCCCGCCGGTATCGACGACCAGTGGCCCGCCGTGGGCGGCGGCCAGCGCCGCGCCCTCGTGGACGAGACGTCGCCAATCATCGAGAGTGCACGCATCGGCCTCCCCGCGCACCGACAAGACGACCGCGGCCCCGTGGGTGCGCATGACCGCACTGAGCCGGGCCTCGGCGCGCCCCGGAACGGGAAGTGAACGGTGATGACCGATTCGGAATGTGGCGTTCGTCTTCATGTGCGATCTCCCAGGCGAAAATCGACATGTGAATTGCCCCGCTTATCGAGGCAAATCCCGCTATCACCTTTCTAACAAAGACGGAGCGGCCTGTATAGCCCGCCGGCATACGGTTGCGGACCGCGCGGCTGGGTAGCCGGGAGTCAACTGTCCCACGCACGTGAGGAGCCCCCCGCAATGCAGATCGGCTACAAACTGGCGTCGGAAGGCTACGGACCGCGCGACCTGATCCGACAGGCGATTCGCGCCGAGGAGGCCGGATTCGACTTCGTGGAAATGAGCGATCACTATCACCCGTGGCTCGACAATCAGGGCCATTCCCCGTTCACCTGGACGGTGTTCGGAGCCATCGCCGAACGCACCGAGCGCATCCGATTGGTCACCGGTGTCACCTGCCCCACCATCCGGTATCACCCGGCCATCGTGGCGCAGGCCGCCGCCACCTTGGCGCTGGTGTCGGACGGGCGTTTCGATCTCGGCGTCGGATCCGGTGAGCGGCTCAACGAACACGTGGTGGGCCGCGAATTCCCGCCGATCGATATTCGCCAGCGCATGCTGCGCGAGGCGCTCGAGATCATCCGGCTGCTGTGGCGCGGCGGGTATCGCACGTATCGCGGTGAGTACCTGTCGATTTCGGATGCGCGAGTGTTCGATCTGCCCGAGCGGCTGCCCGATATCATCGTCGCCGCGGGCGGTCCCGACGCCGCCCGGCTCGCCGCCGAACTCGGCGACGGACTGTTCGCGACCGGCCCCGAAGCGCGGCTCGTGGACACCTACCGCGGTGCCGGTGGACGCGGCGGCGGCTACGCCGAAGTCGGAATGGCCTGGGCCGCCGACGAACAGACCGCGGCGCAGGCCGCACTGGAAACCTCACGCTGGGCGCTCACCGGATGGAAAGTGATGAGCGAGTTGCCGAATCCGGTGAATTTCGACGCCGCGACGACCACCGTGCGCCGCGACGACATTCTGGAGCAATTCGCCTGCGGTTCCGATCCGAAACGCTATCTGGAAGTGGCACAGCAATATGTGGACGCCGGATTCGACCATCTGGTGATGCAGAACGCCGGACCCGATCCGGACGGATTCATCGACTTCTATCGCAGCGAACTCGATAACCCGATGCGCGAATTGTCTCCGGCTGAGTGACATTCAGCGCTCGATCGGACCGCAGACGCGGAATACGAGGGTCCGGCACCATGATCGCCGGACCCTCACCGCGGCTCACGCGGTGATACCGTGCCGGCGCGATCGCCGGAATTCCACCGTCACCGGATATCCGGCGACCGCCGAATCGAAGGGTGCGGTGGTGGCCTCGAGCGAGTCGGTGATGGAGGTCAGCACATGCCAGCCGAGGCCGTCCCGGTGCAGCGCCTCGGGGGTCACGGCCACCGCCGTCACCGCGACCGACATCCGGTCACCGTCATAGCCGAAATCGCATTCGATCGACGATCCGGCGACGGCCCGTTCGATCAGCGCGGTGGCGATCTCGTCCAGCGCCACCCGGATATCGGTCACCTCGTCGAGTGCGAATTCGGCCATCAACGCGACCGTTTCGGCCAGAGCGCGCAGCATCAGCAACTGGCGCGCTTGTGCGAGTACTCGCACGCCGACAACCGAACCCGTGGGCGCCGGGTCCGTCGACGGCGAAATCCACTCGCTCAAGGACACGTCCTCTCCTTTCGCCCCGCAGGCGCGTCTCGCAATTACCGCTCGTCGTCGCCGATACCCGGGCATCGGGGGAACCAAACGTCGTCCGGGTACCGGGTCGGCGGCAGTTCGCGATTGACCGCGACTTCCCCGGGTACCCGCAGGTCGAGCGGGTATGTGCGGCCCCGAGGCAGGAGGTGCGGATGCGGCGCGGCGGTGTCGTGGCGGAGGCGGCGGCCTGGTGGCTGATCTGTGTGCTGATCTGGCAGGCCACGGTGACCGTCGCCGCGTGGGAGGAGGTGATCGCCGCCGCAATACTGGCCCGAGCCCGCGCTGCAGCGCGCGGTGCGCGACCCGGACCGGCGACGCTGATGTGGACCGTCGCTTCGCGGCCGGTGCCGCGGTGACCCTCGCACTGCTCGGCATTCACCTTCGTAATATGCTGGGCGACAACGATTCTCGACCGTCCGCGGTAATCGCGGTGCGGCACGGACTGCACCGATTGCACAGCGGGCACATCGGCGACTACGCGGCGTGGCTGGTCTTCGGCTGCGCGGCCGTCATCGGACTGCTGTGGGTGAGTTGAGCTGTGCCTGCTCCCCCGCCGCCTACTCCCCCGGTGCCTCGAGCCGGCCCAGTACGTGCCGCAGGGCCGGTTCGAGACGGTCGGTGCGGAAATGATGGCCGGCGGCCAGCAGCCGGGTCGGCTCCACTCGCTGGCTCGCCGCGGCCAGCTCCCGCGCGCCCTGCCCGCCCAGCAGCAGCGCCGGACCGGCCTGCGGCACCGGCAGGAATGCGGGCCGTCGGACGACCCGGGCCAGCGTGCGGGTGTATTCGGCATTGCGGACCGGATGCGGCGCCACCGCGTTCACCGGACCCGACAGCGCGGTATCCCACAGCGCGCGGTGGTAGATGTCGATCATGTCGTCGATGCCGATCCACGACATCCACTGCCGCCCACCGGCGATCGGTCCGCCCAACCCGGCAGCGAACAACGGCCGCAGCAAGCGCAGCAGCCCACCGGCCGGCGACTGCACCAGACCGGTTCGCACCCGCACCACCCGCACCCCGGCCTCGCGGGCGGGCCGATCGGCGTCCTCCCACGCCGAGACCACCTCGGCCAGAAATCCGTCACCAGCCGGACTGTCCTCGGTGAGCGGGCGATCGCCGAGGTCGTAGCCGTAGTAGCCGATCGCCGACGCCGCGACGAAGGTCGGCAGTCCGGTCCGCGCGGCCAGTTCGGCGAGCGCGCGGGTGGGCTCCACGCGGCTGTCGCGTACGCGGCGTTTGTGCTCGTCGGTGAACCGGCCCGCGATCGGCGCCCCGGCCAGATGGATCAGCGCGTCCACCCCGTCCAGCAGATCGGCGGCGGGCGCCGACGGATCCCACTGCCGCTCGTCGGGTTCGCGGGCGGGACCGCGAACCAGCCGGATCACGCGGTGCCCGCCGGTCCGCAGGAACGCGGTCAGCGCCGTCCCGACCAGTCCGGAAGCGCCGGTGATCGCGATGGTCGACGACCGCAGACCGTTCTCGGCGGCACGGGCGTGGGCCGCCAGATCACCGGCGAGCTGCCGGTGCCGGTATTCGAACATCGGCCGCAGCAGCGCGGCGGGCACGGGCGTGTCCACCTCGTCGATGATCCGGGTGCGTCCCGCGTCGACCGCTTCGAAGCCGTGGGTGTGGCGCCACTGCACCACATACGCGAAGGCCGAGGCGGGGCCCTCGGCGACGAGTTCGTCGGCGAACCGGTGCGGTGGGTCGTAGGCGACCGGATCGTGCCGGGCCACCCAGCGCAGGTTGCCGGGCAGTGCCAGTTCGGCGCGCCCGTCCTTCAGCGAGCCCGCTTCGCGGACCACCCGTACCGGTTGCCACGGCGGCGCCAGCCTGGTCAGCGCACCGGGCCGGGTGAACCATTCGAAGACGTCGGCCTGCGGAAAGTCCACGACATTCGCCGATTCGAAACCCATGAGGCGGCAGTACCCGCGCCGCACCGGCCGAAACGGCCGGTCACCGGCACCGCCCGGGCGTCGATCCACTGCCCGCGAGGAACCCGCGAGCGTGTCGCCGAACTCAACGCAGGGGCTCGCCCCACGTCGTCCGTTCCCGCAGCGCGCCTTTGAGCAGTTTGCCGCCCGCGTTGCGCGGCAACGGCTCACCCACCACGGTCACGTACTGCGGCACTTTGAAGTCGGCCAACCGTTCCCGGCAGTGCTCGATCAGCGTGGGAATGTCGATGCCGTCACGATCGGCGACGACGACGGCGCCGACCTTTTCTCCCATGACGGCGTCCGGCACGGCGAGGACGGCGGCGTCGGCGACGCCCGGCGCCGCGAGCAGAACCGCTTCGACCTCGACGCTGGAGACGTTCTCCCCACCACGGTTGATGATGTCCTTGATCCGGTCGACGATGTGCACCCGCCCGGCGTCGTCGACGCGGACCACGTCACCGGTATGCAGCCAGCCGTCGATGATCGTGGCGGCGTCGGCGTCGGGACGATGCCAATAGCGGCCGGTGACATTCGCCCCGCGCACCACCAGTTCGCCGACGCCGGGCTCGTCGCCGAGCGGGACGACGCCGAGCTGAACGGACGGCACCGCGTAACCGACCGAATCGGCGTGGTCGACGGCGTCCCCGTCGGGCAGCACCGTCATCAGGGACGCGGTCTCGGTCATGCCGTATCCGTTGAAGACCTGGGCGTTGGGAAACGCGTCCTTCAGTGCCAGCACCAGCGACGGTGCGATCGGCGCGCCGCCGTAGCCCACCCAGCGCACCGCGGCGGTGTCCGCCGCGCCGAAGTCGGGATGCCGCACCATCAGCGCATAGACGGCCGGCACCGTCACCAGGAACGAGATCCGTTCCGTCGAGAGCGCGGCGATCAACTCGGGAACGCCGAGCGCGGGCATGATCACCGCGGTGCCGCCGAGGTGGGCGGCGGTCAGCAGCTGGGAGTTGCAGCCGGTCACATGAAACAGCGGAACCGAGATCAGCGTCCGCATACCCTCACCGATATCGCGGAGAAGTCCGATGCAGCGCACCATGTTCTCGGCATTGGTCACGAACGCCTCGTGCGTGGTGGGCACGCCCTTGGGGTGGCCCGTGGTGCCCGAGGTGTAGAAGATCGCCGCGATATCGTCGGACGAAAGATCTTGCGTCACAACCGGATCGCCGTCGGGAAGCGGCACGCTGGGAGCGAGGTCGATCCGTGCGCCCGAATCCGTCAGCACGAAATCGACCTCCGGCCCGGCCGAGCGGGTGTTGACCGCGACGACGATGCCGCCCGCCATCACCGTGCCCCAGAAGGCGAGCACCCAGTCGACGCCGGCCGGATAACGCACGGCGACACGGCCTCCGCGTTCCAAACCCGCCGCACGCAGACCCCCGGCGACCCGGGCGGCACGCTCCCACAGCTGCCGATACGTCAGGCGATCCCCGGCGAGTTCGACGACCGCTTCACTGCCGGGCCGCCTCTCCACCTGGGCGTGCAGCATCTCCAGCAGCGTCGCCGGAAGGTCGGTGTAGTGCGCGACACCGTCGCGCTCGGTGACGCCGGTTCGCGGAAAGGGATTGGCGTGGCGCGAAATCTCGATCACCGCGGGTTCGATTGTCATCAGTACATCTCCTCGATCGGCCGTGTTCGCAATTCGCTGGGCGCGCAACACATCACGGCCCGCGCAGAAGCGGAACTCAGGCACCGAAATAACGCCGCGGGTTGTGGACGAGCATGGTGTCGATCTGCTCGTCGGTGACGCCACGCTCGCGCAGCGCCGGCAGTACGTCGTCACTGATGTGGGTGAAGTTCCAGTTCGGCACCGCGGCGGCCTTGCCCTCCTCGGAGAACCAGTCGATGAAGCAGGCCGCGTCGTGGGCGAGGACCATCTTCTCGGCGTAGCCGCGCTCGACCAGTCGCACCACGGTGTCCACCCGTTGCTCGAACGGCAGCAGGACGTCGAGTCCGAAGCGGTCCATGCCCAGGTAGGAGCCGGCATCGGCGAGAGCACACAGATAGTCCAGATCGGTGCTGTCGCCCGAATGCCCGATGACGACCTTGCCGAGATCCACTCCCTCCTCCGCGAGCACCTTCTGCGCGATCAGGCCGGACTGGTTGTGGACGTTCGTGTGGACCGTGATCGGCGCCCCGGTCTCCACGTGCGCCTGGCCGACGGCACGCATCACCCGCTCGACTCCGGGCGTCAGGCCCTGTTCCTCGATCGCGCATTTGAGGAACGCGGCCTTCACATCGGTCCCCGCGATCCCTTCGCGAATGTCCTTGACGAACAACTCGACCAACGGCTCGGCGACGTCGAACAGCAGGCCGGGGCCGGTGTAGTGGAACTGGAACGGCACCTCGTTGTAGGTGTAGAGGCCGGTCGCCACGATGATATTGATGTCGACCTGCTCGTTGATCCGCTGAATCCGCGGAACGTAGCGACCGAGCCCGATCACCGTCGGATCGACGATCGTGTCGATGCCGCGGGCGGCGCATTCGCGCAACTTCGCGACGGCATCGGCGACCCGCGCGTCCTCATCCCACCGATTCGGATAGTCGGGATAGTTCTGTCGCATCTCCTCGCCGAGCACGAAGACGTGTTCATGCATCAGCACCTTGCCCAGGGCGGCGGTGTCGAGGGGTCCACGGACGGTTTCAACGGTAGACATCGAATTCCTCGGGGTATCAGCGGCGAGCAGGACGGCTATGAATGCGGTCGGAAGAATGTGATCCACGCCATCCTGTGTGAGACACTGCGCAAGTGTGTCTCAGAGTCGGGGATTCGTCAACCAGCTCGACACGGCCGCCGAGCCGGCACGGCATGCCGCGGTATGAGGAGATGGACGACATGATCGCTACTTCCGAGGGACGTCGCGCCGTCGACGCGGCGACGAAGCTGTACCTGGCGGGCGAACAACTCGACATGTCGGTGCTCGCCCGGGAGCTGGGCATCGGACGCGCGACGCTGTACCGGCACGTCGGCAACCGGGACGACCTCATCGCGACCGTGCTGGCCGAAGCCACCGAACGCACCTACCGCAAAGTGTTCGCCGACGCCACCGGATCCGGTGCGGCACTGGTTCTCGACACCCTCGAACGGGTGATGAACGCGGTCGCCGAATCCGAACCGCTGCGAATTCTCACCAGTCGCGAACCGGCACTGTTCATCCGGCTCGCGCTGCTTCCCGGCAGGATCGAATCGACGTCGGCGCGCATGGTCGCCGAACTGCTCGACAGCGAACAGCGTCAGGGAAATCTGGCACTCCCGTTGGCCGCCGACGTACTGGGCGAGGCCATCGTCCGCATCTGCGACGCGCACCTCTACGCGCCACTGCTCGGCGGCGATCGACCACGCATCGACACCGCTCTGGCCATCGTCGCCCTGCTTCTCGGCGAACGCCGGGCGTGAACACGGTCACATATTGCTGTCGAGGGCCGGCACTCCGGCCGGCAACCCCGGTGCGCCACTGCCCGAAGACTGCGGCGGGCAGGTGCCGCCGAGCTGGTAGGCGGCCATGGAAATCGAACCGGCACAATGCCCGTCGACGATCGGCACCAGCGGTTCGGTATCGGCCAGGCCCGCGATGTACAGCAGCGGCAGGTAGTGATCGGGAGTGGGGACGGCCGCGGCGAAATCGGGATGTGCGTCGAGCGCGGCCGCCTCGGTCGGTGAGCGCATCAGCACCTCCCGGGCCGCCTCGTCGAAGCGCACCGCCCAGTCGTAACCGGCATCCGGCTGCCCGAAATCGACCGCGCGCAGATTGTGCACGATATTGCCGCTGCCGACGATCAGCACCCCGTCCGAGCGCAGCGGAGCGAGCTTGCGGCCGAGTTCGAGGTGGTAGTCCAGTGGTTCGAAGGCGTTGAGCGACAACTGCACCACCGGAATCGAGGCGTCCGGAAACGCGTGTACCAGCACCGACCAAGTGCCGTGATCGAGGCCCCAGCTGTCGGTATCGCAGCCCACCCACTGCGGACGGGCGACATCGGCGACCTGTTCGGCCAGTTCGGGCAGACCCGGCGCCGGATAATCGACCGCGAACAGCTCGTCCGGAAATCCGTAGAAGTCGTGGATGGTGCGCGGGCGTGGCATCGCGGTGACCGCGGTCGCGTTGGTGTACCAGTGCGCCGAGATCACGAGGATCGCGCGCGGACGCGGCGCGGCGCGCCCGACGGCCGCCCACGCCTCGGTGTAGCGGTTGCGGTCGAGCGCGTTCATCGGGTTGCCGTGGCCGAGAAATACCGCGGGCATTTCCTCCGGCGACATCTGCTCCGGCGACATCTGCGCACTCCTTCTCGTGGTGCCGATCCCGCTGGTGAGCTCAGTCGGCGGGGAGTTCGATCCCCTCGGCGGCGACCTTGGCGGTCACTTCCTCGGGGAAGATGTTGCGGAAGAGGTACAGGTCCTGACCGAGCCGCCAGCCCGGGGCCAGCGCGACCGCATAGCGTTCGAAGTAGCCGAGCTGTTTACCCATCAGCAGCAACTGCTGCGGGCCCGAGGCGCCGCGGCGTTTGCCGAACTCCACCAGCCGGGCGGCGACCTTGCCCATATCCAGCTGCGCCAGC
>NZ_BAFQ01000143.1 GCF_000308375.1 Nocardia aobensis NBRC 100429
GCCGGATCCGGATAGGTGCCGAGCAGCCGGTCGGCGGTGCCGGAGCTGGTGACGGTGAACCAGTAGTGCTCGTTCTTGAAGTGATGCAGCCGGTGGTTGCGCCGGACCGCGGTGTAGAGGCGGGTGCGCGGCTGATAGTCGGTGTGGATCAGATAGTGGGTCCACTCGTAGGCCAGACCCAGCACGCCGACCACGGTCAGGAAGGTCGCTCCCAGTCCGATGCGCGGAAACGCCAGCACCGCAACGAGAACGAGAGCCGGGAAGAGCCAGAGGAAGGTCTGCCACGGGATGAAGATCAGGTCCACCCGGCGCGGATCGGCATGGTGTTCGCGATGTTTACGCGCGAGCAGTGAATCGAGGGTGAGCCGGCCGATCCGGCGGGGACGCCAATGCAGGATGCACACGTGGATCATCCACTCCGTCACCGGGAAGAACGCCAGCATCACCCCGGCGACCAGGGCGTCGGTGAGCTGCCAGTCGCCCACCGCGATCCGGGCGGCGAGCGCGCCCGCCAGCAGCGTGGCGATGATCCACGGCGAGGGGCGGCGCACGAAGACGCCGAAGGCGTCGGGCAGCGTCGTGGTCCGGCGGGGGGAGCGGGTCTCAGCGGTCATCGTCCGCACCTTCCATCGTGCGTATCACGGTGTCGAATTGTGTTGCGGCGACGCGCAACAGCGTGTCCGCGGCGGTGCGGGCAGCGGCGGGGTCGCCGCCGGCGACGGCCGCGGTGAGCCGGCGGTAGTGGTCGATACTGCCGACCTCGGGGGCCATTACACCCGCCAGCGCGACAATCGCGGGCTCGTAGACCTCACGCAGCGTGTTGAACAACAGCCGGAACACGATCGATCCGGTGCCGTCGACGATGTGGTCCCAGAATTTCAGCGCCTCGAGTTGCTGTGCGACCGGCTCCTGCTGTGCGGCAAGCGATTCCAGGCAGTCGCCGAGTTCGGCGTGCAGTTGCGCGCCGCCGTGCTCGGCGGCCAGGGCGGCGACCTCCCGGCCCAGGACCAGCCGCGCCTGCAGGATGCTCGCGACCACGGTGTGGTCGAACTCGCCGTTGCGCACGATGAGCCGGGGCAGCAGATCCAAACCGGCCGCACGACGGAAGTCGCGCACCGTGGTCGCCCCGCCCTGGCGCACGTCGATGAGCCCGGTGTGCGCCAGCTTGCGCAGTGCCTCGCGCACAGTCGGCCGCGACACTCCGAGTGCCTCGGCGAGCTGCCGTTCGGCCGGAAGGGTGGCGCCCGCGGGAAGTTCTCCGTCGAGGACCTCGGTCACGAGCTGGTCGAATACCGCGTCGGGGACCGTCTGCCGGTCGATCCGCTGAAAGGCCATGATCGGTACGGTAATCCCGCCATGGTCAGAGGTCAAGTGGTCAGACCAGTTTACTCGGTTTGTTTCCGGGGGATCCCCGCCTTCCGGCTACGATCGAGCTGTTCCGTCAGGTGCAGTGCTCCCGAGTTTCGCCCGGTGGCGGCTGTCGGGCCGGACCGGCTTTCGTACCCCGCCCAGTCGATCGAGGAGGATGTCCGTGACCGCCGATGAATCCGTGACCGAGAAGTCCGTACCCGCCGGGCAGCCGGAGACCGTGAAGGGGCCGATCGTTGTCGCCGTGGACGGCTCGCCGACCTCGCTGCAGGCGGCGGCATGGGCGGCTCGCGACGCGGCACTGAGCGGAGCACCGCTGCAGATCGTGCATTCGATCGCGATTCCGGCGAGTTTCGGTCCCGGCCTGGCCGCCGGTACGGCACAGCCGGATTGGTTGCGCACCGACGGTGAGCAGATCCTCACGCGCGCGACGGAGGTGGCTCGAGACATCGGCGGGCCGGATATCGATATCGACGCCGAACTGGGACTGGAACTGATCATCGGCGACATGCTGGTGCGATCGGAGACCGCCGGCGCACTGGTCGCGGGCAGTCGCGGGCGCGGTGCGTTGCAGCGCGGGCTGCTGGGGTCGGTCAGCTCGGCGCTGGTCCATCATGCGAAATGTCCGGTGGTGATCGTCAAATCCCATTCGGCCACCGACCCGGTCGCGGCGCGGCGTCCGGTGCTGGTGGGTGTCGACGGCACCGAGAACAGCGATCCCGCCGTCGACGCGGCCTTCGCCGAGGCGCACCGGCGTGGTGTGGAGCTGGTGGCGCTGCATTCGTGGAGCGACACCACCGGTCTCGACATCTCGATGTTCGGCTGGGATACGATCGTCCGCGCCGAACACGCCATGCTCGCCGAGCGGCTCGCGCCGTGGCGCGAACGGTATCCCGAACTGCCGGTCACTCTGCAGGTGGTGCGCGACAATCCCGCGAAATCGCTACTGGAGCAATCGGATTCGGCGCAACTGGTGGTCGTGGGCAGCCGCGGCCGGGGCGGATTCGCCGGAATGCTGCTCGGCTCGACCAGTGTGGCGCTGATCGGTTCGGTCGAATGTCCCATCATGGTGGTGCGCCGCTGACGGCGCACCACGACGCCCCGACCACGAGGAGATGTCATGTGCGTCCCGACCACCTGTACGACCTGCGGCAAGACCACCTGGTCCGGCTGCGGCGCCCACATCGACGAGGTGCGCGCGACGGTTCCGGCCGACCGGTGGTGTGGCGGGCACACCGACCCGGCGCCGGCGAAGCGCTGGTGGCAGCGCGGCTGACTCAGTCCTCGGCGACGATCACGTGGACGTCGATGTTGCCACGCGTCGCATTCGAGTACGGGCACACCTGGTGTGCCTTGTCGGCCAGCGCCTGAGCCTCGTCGCGAGACAGGTGCGGCAGTGACACCTCCAGGGTCACCTCGAGACCGAAGCCGCCCGCGTCGTTCGGGCCGATGCCGACCTTCGCGCCGACCGCGGAATCGCTGACGTCGACCTTCTCCTGCTTGCCTACGAGACGCAGCGCGGAGTGGAAGCATGCGGCATACCCGGCGGCGAACAACTGCTCCGGGTTGGTGCCCGCACCGCTGCCGCCCATTTCCGGCGGCGTCGCGAGGTCGACGTCGATCTTGCCGTCGGTGGTGCGGGCGTGGCCGTTGCGGCCGTCTCCGGTGGCCAGTGCCTCGGCGGTGTAGAGGATTGCCATATCGGTCATCGCTTTCTCTCGGTGGATGCGCCTTCGGCATCCGGTTCGGTATCCAGCGCGGCAGTCAGCCGGGCCAGTGTTTCGCGCAAGGTCACCAACTCGTCCAGGGACAGTCCGCCGCCGAATGCGGTGGCCATGCGCGCCGGAATGTCGCAGGCGCGTTCTCGCAGTGCGTCCCCGCGTTCGGTGAGCCGGATCTCGACCCGCCGTTCGTCGTCCGCGGCACGCCGGCGTTCGACGAACCCGGCGGCCTCCAGGCGTTTCAACAGCGGTGAGAGTGTGCCGGAATCCAGGGCGAGGGCGGAGCAGAGATCGCCGACGCCGCGCCCGTCGCGCTCCCACAGCGCCAGCATGACCAGATACTGCGGATAGGTCAGCCCCAGTGCGTCCAGCTGCGGCCGATAGCGGGCCGTCACCGCGCGGGAGGCGGCGTACAGCTGGAAGCACAGCTGCTGGTCCAATGCCAGCGGATCGGTCATGTAGATAAATGTAGGACGCAATAAAGTTGTGCACAACCTAAATGGGCTGTGTGCTGGATCACCTGTGATTGTCGCCTTGGTCGGTCGATGAGCGGCGGAACCGGCTCGGGCGAGATGCCGCCGTGGTCGGCGCCGTGGGAAGTTTCGGCGGCGCCCTGCCCATGGCGTACGGCGGTGATACTCGGTACATAATCCGTCTCAGTCCGAGCGTGTTCTCAGGCCGATGTCGCCCGCACGACCATCTCCGCGATCTCGTCGTCGCTCAGGGTGCTGCGTTCGACGAGTATGTGCGACAACACGGTCCGCACGATGATCTCGGCGGCTTGTTCCGGTGTCACGATCAGATCGCCGGCGCGTTGCAGCGACAGAAGTGGGGTCAGTAGCGCGGCCACGGTTTCGACGAGAGTGCGCTCGGACTCCATACGGGTGACCGCCGCGTTCAACAGCCACTGCGGTTCATGACCGCGGATGTATCGGAACGCCTCGTGGGCCCGCAGGTAGCGCAGTGCGAAAAGTGTTGCCGTGCGGGCCAATTCCGGTGTCGGTGCCGTCATGTCGACCACCTGGTACGCGGCGGCGATCATGGTGCCGATCTCGCGCCGGACGAGGGCGGCCACCAGTCCGTCCTTGTCGCCGAACTCCCGGTAGGTGGTCGCGCGCGATACGCCCGCGCGCCGCGCCACGTCGGTCAGGGTCAGGTCGGTCAGGCCGGATTCCGCCACGAGTTGCAGTGCGGCATCCATCAGTTCGGTCGCGGACCTGGTCACCGCCTCATTCTGCCTGCTCTGCCGGTGAAGGCGGGAATGGTGGTTGTTTCCTCGTACTTCTGAGACTAATTTGTACCACAGTCTCAGTGGTGCGATGAAGGTGGCTCGATGGCGAGAATCGGCGAACATGCGGTGGTCGTGGGGGCCGGAATGGGCGGTCTGCTGGCGGCCCGCGTGCTCAGCGACCACTACGACCGCGTGACCGTGATCGAGCGCGATGCGCTGCCCGACGGTTCGCAGGCGCGCCGGGGCGTCCCGCAGGGCCGGCATGTGCACGGGCTGCTGCCGCGCGGAAAGGACCTGCTCGAGGAGTTCTTTCCGGGATTCGAGGCGCAGCTGCGCGCCGCCGGGGCGGTCGACTGCGATGTGCTGGGGGAGGTCACCTTTCAGATGGCCGGGCGCACACTCGCGCAGGTCTCCACCGGCTATCGCGGTCTCCAGGCCAGCCGTCCGCATGTGGAACACCATGTGCGGCAACGTATCCTGTCGATTCCGAATGTGACGGTGCGTGATCGGTCCCAGGTGTCCGGTGTCATCACGAATCCGTCCGCGACGCGCGTCACCGGCGTCACCGTGCACGAGGCGGGCGGGCGGGAAGACCTCACCGCTGACGTCGTGGTCGCCGCGACCGGGCGCGGCGGGGTCGTCCCGGCCTGGCTGAGTGCCCTCGGCTATCCGCGACCACCGGAAGAGGGCACCACCATCGATATCGTCTACCGCAGCGCGTTCGTCGAACTCGAGCCGGGTGCGCTGGGGACCGACAAATCGCTGACCATCGGCGTGCGGGAACTCCCGCCGCGGGCCCTGGCGCTGTTCGCGGTGGAGGGGCGCAATCGCTACGTGCTCACCCTGATCGGGCACGCCGGCGAACAGCCACCCGAGGATCCGGCCGGCTTCCTGGACTTCGCGGCGGCCCTCGTTCCGCCGGACGTGCGCGCGGCGTTACGGCGCGGCGAACTGCTCACCGATATCGCCACCTTCCGCTACAAGGCCAACCTGCGCCGACGGTACGAACGGCTCGACCGGTTCCCGTCCGGCCTGCTCGCGGTCGGCGACGGTCTGTGCAGTTTCAGTCCCGTCTACGGCCAGGGCATGACGATCGCGGCGATCCAGATGCGGGTGCTGCAACGCTGCCTCGCCG